>JAETPY010000016.1 GCA_021770925.1 Erysipelotrichaceae bacterium
AAGATATCTTAGCTAATGATAAGGCAACACAAAAAGAAGTAGATGGATCATTTGCAAGATTAGCAGCAGCAATGCATATGTTACAGTTCTATAAAGGTGATAAAGCTGAATTAGAAAGTTTGATCACTTCAACAAATGAATTAGTAGAAGGAAACTATACACCTGAATCATGGCAGACATTAGCGGATGCATTAGAAACAGCAAACACTGTAATGAATAATGTAAATGCAATGCAGGAAGAAGTAGATAAAGCAAAAGCTGCTTTAACAAAAGCAATGAATCAGCTGATATTAAAAACAAAAGCTGCAAGTGCTGTTAAAACTGGGGATATTAGTAATATAAATCAATTAGTAATGATGCTATTAACAGGATTTGTATTAATAGAAATTAAAAATAAAAAAATTATAAGATGATTTTTTGAAAACTGTCTGTAACTAATTACGACAGTTTTTAATTAAAAAAAATTATTGAAAATGAAACTCAAATAATTGGGGCTTTTAAATATATTAATAAAATGTTATAATACTGTAGACTAAAGCTATAAAAGAGGAGCGTATTTCATGGCAAGTAGAAAAGAAGAAATTAGAAAAGAAATAAAAAAGAAAAATGAAAAGGAAGGTCTTAATCCTGAGGCAGTAAATAATATTGTTGATTTACAAGACCAAACTGGTGAAGATATTAAGGTTGAAGATTTTAAGGGGGTTTACAATGGGAATGTTATTCCTTTTAGTACAACGCCACACTCAACTAAAAAAAGTTTAGTTGGGCGTATTAAAGGAATCTTTGATGATGAAAATAAGCAATTAAAGAAATTAAGTAAGATGGCTGATGATATCATAGCATTAGAATCAAAATATCAAGCTATGTCAGATGATGAATTGACAAATAAGACAAATGAATTTAAAGAAGCTTTAGCTAACGGTAAAACATTAGATGATATTATTATTGATGCTTTTGCTACAGTAAGAGAAGCTGCTTACCGTAAATTAGGATTAAAAGCTTTCAAGGTTCAGTTAATGGGTGGTATTACTTTGCACGAAGGTGATATCGCAGAAATGAAAACTGGTGAAGGTAAAACATTAACATCAATTTTTCCTGTTTATTTAAATGCTTTAACAGGTAAAGGGGTTCATGTTGTTACTGTAAATGATTACTTAGCTGGTCGTGATGCAGAAAATAATGGTCAAGTTTTTAACTTTTTAGGACTTACAGTTGGTTTAAACAAACGAGAACTTACACCAGCTCAAAAACAGGCGGCTCATGGATGTGATGTTACTTATACGACTAATGCTGAACTTGGATTTGATTATTTAAGAGATAACATGGTTACTAGATTAGAGGATAAAGTACTGGTTAATGGACTAAATTATGCTTTAATTGATGAGGTCGATTCTATTTTAATTGATGAATCTAGAACACCATTGATTATTTCTGGAGGACGTAAAAATACTGCTGCTTTATATTTACAGGCAGATCGTTTTGTTAAATCATTGAAGGCGGATGTAGATTATGAAGTCGATATTGAAAGCAAGACAGTTGCCTTAACTGCAGAAGGTATTGCTAAAGCCGAACGAGGATTTAAATTGGCAAATTTATATGATCCACAACATACATCATTAGTGCACCATATTAACCAGGCTTTAAAAGCTAATTATACAATGACTCGTGATGTTGAATATATGATTGCAACTGAAGATGGCAGCCGTGATATTAGAAATGCTAAAATTATGATCATTGATCAATTTACAGGACGTGTTATGCCAGGACGTGCTTATTCTGATGGATTGCATCAGGCGATTGAAGCAAAAGAAGGAGTACCAATCAAAGAAGAAACAGAAACACGTGCAACGATCACATATCAAAATTTCTTTAGATTATTTAATAAGTTGTCAGGGATGACTGGTACTGCTAAAACTGAAGAGGAAGAATTTAGATTGATTTATAATATGCGTGTAATTGAAATTCCAACTAATAGACCAGTAATTCGTGATGATCGTAATGATAAAATTTATTCAACAAGAGTTAATAAATTTAAAGCCTTATGTGATGAAGTTGTAGCTCGTAATTCATATGGACAGCCAATTTTAATTGGTACAGTTTCTGTAGAAACATCAGAAGTATTATCTAAAATGTTAGATCGACGTAAAATTAGACATAATGTTTTGAATGCAAAAAATCATGCTAAAGAAGCTGAAATTATTGAAAGAGCTGGTCAACGTGGAGCAGTAACGATTGCAACCAATATGGCAGGTCGTGGTACTGATATTAAATTAGGTGAAGGTGTTGCTGAAATTGGTGGTTTAGCAGTTATTGGTTCAGAGCGTCATGAATCAAGACGTATCGATAATCAGTTAAGAGGACGTTCCGGTCGTCAAGGAGATCCAGGATATTCTGTTTTCTATGTTTCTTTTGAAGATGATTTAATGGAACGTTTTGCTGGCGAAAGATTAAAATCATTTACAGAATATCTAGAAGATGATCAAGCAATTGAAAATAAAGTGGTTACTAAAGCAATCGAAGGAGCTCAAAAACGAGTAGAAGGGCAAAACTTTGATTCACGTAAACATATTCTTGAGTATGATGATGTGATGCGTCAACAACGTGAAATTATGTATAAAGAACGTGATGATATTATGTCGGAGGAAAAATTAGACGATATTATTAAAGGAATGTTTAACCAGGCAATTGAAATGACAGTAAAACAATTTACTAAAAATGATGGTAAACATGATGTAATCGATGTCGAAGGTGTTGTAGATTTTGTCGCTAAAAATTATATGTTGTTAGTAGAGATACAAGCTAGTAATTGCGAATCATTAGTACATGAACCACAAAAATTAATCGATACTCTTACAGACTTAGTATTTAATCAATATAACAGCCGTTATAATAAAGAATTAGAACCTGAAAAACGAATACGATATGAAAGAAGTATACTTTTAGGGGTAATTGATTATACTTGGATTAATCATATTGATGCGATGACAAAATTACGTAATGGTATTTATTTACGAGCATATGCCCAAAAAGACCCATTGGCTGAATATACAGAAGAAGCATTTTATATGTTTGAACAGATGACTGCTAGTATTGCAGATACTATTTCTCGTAATATTGTTCATATGGGAATCCGTCCAGGTAGCGAAATTGAGGAATCTATTCCACATTTAAAAATGGAACTTACGTTTAAATAATGGAGTTATATGAAATTAAAAATGGGCTTACTAAAGCCCATTTATTAATAGATGAATTTTATCACTCAATTGATATTGAGAGCTACCGCAGAGAAATAGAAGGACTTACAGTTGTTACAGAACAAGAAGGATTTTGGGACGATGCTAATAGAGCTAAAATTACTTATGATAAATTAAATAAAATGAAAAAAATTGTTGATCAATATGATACATTGAATAATCTTTTAACTAATCTTGATGAAACTTATGAGTTAGTAAAAAGTACAGAAGATTTAGAATTTAAAGAAATTCTAGAGAGTGATTATATAACTTTTGAGACTGATTTAAATGAATTTGAAAAGATGCTTCTTTTATCAGGTGAGCATGATAATTTAAATGCAATTATGGAAATTCATCCTGGGGCTGGGGGAACAGAAAGCCAGGATTGGGCTGAGATGTTATTTAGAATGTATCAGCGTTATGCTCTAGCAAAAGATTGGAAGGTTGAAGTACTTGATTATCTTGACGGTGATGTGGCGGGAATTAAATCAGTTACATTGCTGATAAAAGGAAGTGATGTTTATGGACATTTAAAAGCTGAAAAGGGAGTTCATCGGTTAGTTCGTTTGTCGCCGTTTGATTCTGCTAAACGTCGTCATACTTCATTTGCTTCAGTTGATGTCATGCCGGAATTTAATAATGAAATTGAGATTGATATAAAAAATGAAGATTTAAAGATTGATACTTATCGTGCTAGTGGGGCTGGAGGACAGCATATAAATAAGACTGATTCAGCAGTTAGAATCACTCACCTTCCTACAAATACGATCGTTACTTGTCAAAGCCAGCGCAGTCAGATTCAAAACCGTGAGCAGGCAATGATCATGCTTAAAAGTAAACTTTATCAGTTAATGTTAGAAAAACAAGCAAATGAATTACAGGAAATAAAGGGGGAACAAAAAGAAATAGCCTGGGGATCACAGATACGTTCTTATGTTTTACATCCATATTCATTAGTAAAAGATAATCGCAGTAATTATGAATCAAATAATCCTAAGGCTGTTTTGGATGGTGATCTTGATGGATTTATTTATGCCTATTTAAAAAGTGCTATAGGAGGATGAAATGAAAAAAAATGTTTATGAGCCAATCATTATTGTTATTGGTAATTTTATTTTAGCTTTAGGAATTTGTGCTTTTATTACTCCAGCTGGTTTAATTACTGGTGGTGCTTCAGGTATAGGAATTGCAATAAAATCATTGATAGGTATTAATATTTCATATACTGTTTATATAATAAATATTGTTATGTTTATTGTTGGTTATTTTTATTTAGGTAAAAAATTTGCTGTAGGAACATTACTAAGCACATTATTATATCCGACTTTTTTAGCAGTATTAGAGAAAATTCCTCAATTAGCCAGTATTACTAATGATGCATTACTTTCAACCTTATATGCTGGTCTTTGTATTGGTTTAGGTTTAGGGTTAGTTTTAAGAGTAGGTGCTAGTACTGGGGGAATGGATATTCCACCATTGATTGTTAATAAAAAAACAGGGATTTCAATCGCCTGGTTAATTAATATTTTTGATTGTGTTATTTTATTGATTCAGGTTATTTTTTGTCCTATTTCAATTGAACAGGTTTTATATGGAATTACAGTAGTCATAATTACAACGATTGTAATGGATAAGGTGATCATGCTTGGAGAAACAAAGGTACAGGTAACAATAATTTCACCTAAATGGAAGGAAATTCGTAAAGTTGTATTTGATGATATTAATCGCGGCTGTACATTGTTAAATATTACTACTGGATATTATCAAAAGAATCAATATGCAGTCATGTCTGTTGTTTCTAAGCGTGAATTGCATCTTTTAAATGAGGTGATTTTAAATATTGATCCGACTGCATTTATTATTAGTAATGAAACGCATAGTGTTAGAGGAAGAGGGTTTACATTACCACCAGTTGAATTATAAAAGGAATTTTTGTTTACTTAGTGAAAGAGCAAAAATACATCAAAGATGATAACTTTATGAATGGTTTGAAGAGGTTAAAGATGTAAATAAAAATATGGTTTTAATCGAAGTCACTTTTTTTAGTGACTTCGTATTTTTTAGTGAATTTATTTTATAGTTTAATATTAAAACGAAATATTATAACTTTAGTTTTTAAAGAAGGGTTGCAAGTTTTTTATTTATTTTCTCACAGCTCTAAAATAATATGTTCTTATTAAATTTATTATTTCTATACTTTTTACAAAAAATACATTGTGGTGATAGATACATAATGTGTAGAAAAGATATTTGAATATCTGTGATGATAAAAAATTGGGATCAAAGTAGATCCCGTTTTATCTGATAATTAAGAATCTCATAGTTTTATGTTATCTTAATTATCATTTTTACATAAAAAGTTTTCAATCACAATATTTATTTGCAAACTTCTATACTTCTGCTAATTAAAAATTACTTATTTAAATCAATATAAAATTCAACATGACCACAATTAGGACAGTAACAGCTTTTAAGCTCATAATTTTTTTTCTTTAAATTATCATCTTTTATGATTAATTCCAGGTAGCTTAAAGCGGCTGTACCATTATCTTTGACATAGCAGTTTGTATTAAATGCAGTTTGACAAATAGGACATTTTCTTTTCATATCGTCACCCCTTTGATTTATATTGTACCATAAAAATTTCGAGATAATAATACTAATTGTCCCCTTATTTGTCAAAATGTGCTATAATGAGTCTCGAAGTGGAAGATGCTTCAAAAATATGATATAGAAAGAAAGGAGATAGTCGAGAAAACGACAAAATATATGATAAAACTTACCAATGTAACAAAAGTATATAAAACTGGTGTAAGAGCATTAAATAATATGAATCTTACAATTGAACCAGGTGAATTTGTATATGTTATCGGAACTACTGGTGCTGGAAAATCAACTTTTATCAAATTGTTATATCGTGAAGAAAAGGCAACTTCTGGAAAAGTAGAAGTTGTTGGACGTGATGTATCAAAAATAAAGAATCGAAAAGTACCATATTTCCGTCGAAATATTGGGGTAGTATTCCAAAATTTTAGATTATTACCTAAAAAAACAGTTTTTGAAAATGTTGCTTTTGCTTTAGAAGTAATTGATACACCTCGGGTTGAAATTCGTCGGCGAGTTAGAGCAACTTTAGAATTAGTTGGACTTGAAGATAAAGTAAATGCATTCCCTCATGAATTATCTGGTGGACAGCAGCAAAGAGTTGCAATTGCAAGGGCAATTGTTAATAAACCTAAAGTATTGATTGCAGATGAACCAACAGGTAACCTTGATCCAGAAACATCAAAAGAAATTATTAATTTATTAGAAAGGATCAATGAACAGCAGCATACGACAGTATTGGTTGTTACTCATGATAGTAAAATTGTTCAGGAACACAAAAAAAGAACTATTTTAATTGAAGATGGTTGTGTTAATGCAGATACTAGTTTAGGAGGTTATGAAATTTAATGGATGAATTAATTAGTTGTATTAGAAATCTTCCTAAACATTTTAAAACAGCTTTGCAAAATATTTGGCGAAATGGTGTAATGTCATTTTCATCTATTTTTGCAGTTACAATTACTTTAGTGTTAATTGGGGTTATTGGTGTACTTGCTTTAAATATTCAAGATATGAGTTTAAATATTGAAGAAGGTGTACGGATTTACGTTAAATTAGACCGGGATATTGATAGTACTGCTGAACAGGCGGTTGGAGAACAAATAAAGGCTATAAAGGATGTAAAAACAGTCACTTTCTTTACTAAAGACCAGGAATTAGATAAATTGATTGAAAAACAAGGTGAAGATGGTGCACAGTTATTTGAATCGTATCGTGAAGATAATCCATTAGGTGCGGCTTACGAAGTAGAAGCTAAAGATGCTTCAAAATTGGCTAGTATTTCTAAGAAAATTAGAAACATTTCTGGGGTTAATACGGTTAATTATGGTGGTGAATCAACCCAGGATATGGTAAAAACATTACAAACAATTCAAACTGGTGGAACAGTATTCATTATAGGTCTAGCAATAGTTGCTTTATTTATGATTGCTAATACCATCAAAATTACTATTACTGCTCGTCAAACTGAGATAAGTATTATGCGAATGGTCGGTGCAAGCAACTGGTATATTCGCATCCCGTTCATGCTGGAAGGAATGTTGATTGGATTGTTAGGAGCAATTATTCCAATTATTGTTTTAGTATATGGTTATGGAATAATTTATGATTATGCTGGAGGAATGTTAATGTCAGCAATGTTAGCGTTAAAAGAACCTATGCCATTTATTCGCGATTTTTCATTAGTTTTAGCAGCCTTAGGTGCTGGGGTCGGATTGATTGGAAGTTTTGTTTCAATTAGACGTTTCTTAAAGTTTTAGAAAGCAGGCAAAAGTCTGCTTTTTTAAAGGAAAATTATATGAAAAAAGAAATTTTAAAATATTTAAATCAAAACTATCTTAATAACCTTGATTTAATTTATGCTGTTAATCATGGTGCATCAATTATTTATTTTGGCGAAAAAGGAATAATGATAAAGTTTGGCGATATATATATGATATCAATCATGGATACCAATTTAGTGTATCAATTATTAAATGATCTTGATGATTGTAAAATGCTGGCAGTTCATAATGATTGCTATCAGAGTTTTATTAAAGAAAGATTTAATCTTGATCAGGCAATCGTTGCTTATCAATATGGCTATTTAAAGAATTATGTTACATTAATAGATATTCCACAAATAGAGATAAGAGAAATTGGAATAGAATATTATAATTTTATTAAACAAAATTATTCAACTCCAATTGATCAGGAATATTTGATTAAGCGGATTCTGGCTAATGTTTTTATTGGTGCCTTTGATCATGATAGAATTGTTGGTTTTGCAGGAATTCATGATGAAGGAACAATTGGTTTTGTTGAAGTGATTGAAGAATATCGACGAAGAAAAATAGCTAGTATGTTAGAAATATATATGATTAATAAGTTATTAAAGAAAAAAGAGTTAGTATATTTACAAGTTGAAATCGATAATATCCCTTCAATGAAGCTTCATGAAAAGTTAGGATATAAACGGTCTAATGATATTATCACCTGGTATATGTAGAGGAGACAAAAATTATGGAAAAGTATGAATTTGATGATTTGAAATATTTACAGATTCCTTTACCAGAAGAGTTATTAAAGTTAAAATGGTATGGGTGTTTTGAACGAATGAATAAAGTTATTGAGGCAAAATTAGCTAAAGATATTCCTTTAGCCTTAAAAAAAAGATTACTTCATGAAAAAGAGATAATAAAGAGGATTTCTAAAGAATATCCTTTATCTTATCAAGAAGCATTAAAAATATGTCATGATAACTTTATTGATTTTAAAGACGAGGAATTAGAACAGTTACAGGATGAAAATGCAGTTGAGTGGATTTTTGTTGAAGGAAAAGCTCAGTTTAGAAATGATTTTTTTGATAATATTCTTAAAACAAGAAATGATTATGTTAAAAGATTAAAGGATATAAGTAAGGTAGAAAGCCGTGAGGCTAATTTTGCATTATTAAATAATGCGATAAGTGAAATAAAGAAAAAAGGGAAATTAGCTTATCATTTTCATTTAAAAACAGGGATGAAAATTAAAACTATTGATTCTAATAAAAAGATTAGGGTTCATTTACCATTGCCACTAGAAAACTGCCAGATAAATAATTTTAAATTGTTAAAAACAGTACCTCAATATAAATCGTTAAATGAAAAGGACCATCCCCAGAGGGCAATCTATTTTGAGGAAAATATCAATGATACAAAAGAATTTTATGTTGAATATGAATATGATAACATTATAGAATATCAAGAATTTGATTTCAGTAAAGTTTTAAATAATCAACCTAACTTCTATTTACATGAACAAGCTCCTCATATTGTCTTTACCCCTTATTTAAAATCATTAGCTAAAGAAATTGTTAAAAATGAAACAAATAATTTAATTAAAGCTAAATTGATTTATGAATACATTACAACTCATATTACTTATTCATTTGTTCGTAATTATTATACAATTCCTAATATTCCTGAATATGCAGCTTTAGGCGGTAAAGGTGATTGTGGGGTTCAGGCATTATTATTTATTACTTTATGTCGTTATGTAAAAATACCAGCAATGTGGCAGGCTGGTCTTTATGTAACTCCTTATGATATTGGGAATCATGATTGGGCACGATTCTATGTTGCACCATATGGCTGGTTGTATGCTGACTGCTCATTTGGAGGAGCGGCTTATCGTAATGGTGATAAGGAAAGATGGCAGTATTATTTTGGGCACCTAGATCCATTTAGAATGGTTGCTAATAGTGAGTATCAGTTTGATTTGTATCCTGCTAAAAATTTTATTCGTCAAGATCCTTATGATAATCAAACAGGTGAAGCTGAATATGAGGATCGGGGATTATATTTAAATGATTATGATTTACATTTAGAAGTAAAGGAAATTAAAAAAATTTAATTATTAAGTATTAATAAAAAGAGCACAGATTATTATGATTACTTCATAATAATCTATGTTCTTTTTTATAATACGCTGTTTAGTTATTATTCAATAATAATTTTTTAAGATATTTAATTTTGACTCTTTTCTTGTTTTTCTAGTAATTCTAACCAGCGTTCATTTTTGATTTCTAATTGTTCTGTTAAATTATCACGCTGATTAGATAACTCTGTTAGTTTTTTAAAATCATTTTGATATTCATTCATTTGTTCATTAAGTGCTTCAACTTGTTGTTCTAAGCCTAAAATAATACCCTCCATTGATTCTAGTTCTTGTTTTTCTTTAGAAGATAATTTTATTTGATTAAGTTTCTGTAATTTTTTTTGTTCCTTGTATTTAAGAGCTCCATCACTTTTAGTTTTATATGATTTATCATCAATACTAATATAACTGCTATAACCACCATTACAATAAGTGATTTGTTTGTTTTTAAAAACAAATAAACCATCACAAATACGGTCTAAAAAATAACGATCATGGGAAACAGTAATCACAATACCATTAAAACTATCTAGATAATCTTCTAAAATTGCTAGTGTTGTAATATCTAAATCATTAGTTGGTTCATCAAATAATAAAACATTTGGAGCCTGCATTAAAATATGCAGTAAATACAAACGTCTTTTTTCACCGCCGGATAATCTGGAAATATATGTATGTTGTAAAGTTGAATCAAATAAGAAGCGTTCGCACATTTGCTTAGCGCTAAAATTTCCTTCTAAAGTTTTTATATTATTACTTGTTTTTTTAATATAATCAATAACTCGCATATTTTCATCAAGATCATCACTCATTTGTTTAAAATAGCCAGTTTTAATAGTATCACCATAAATAACCTCGCCATCACTAGGCTCTAATTCTTTAGCGATAATCTTTAATAAAGTACTTTTGCCGCAACCATTAATTCCTAAAATCCCAATTCGATCTGTTCTTTTAAATAAATAAGAAAAATTATCAAATAAAATTAAATTATCATAATGCATACTAATATTTTTAAGTTCAATAGTTTTTTTACCGAGTCTTGAAGCTGTACTAATCATTTCAACTTGATTTATAGTTTGGATATCAGCAACACTATTTAATTGTTCAAAGCGTTGTAATCTTTCTTTACTTTTAGTTGTTCTTGCTTGTACGCCAGCTCGTACCCACTCAAGCTCTTTTTTTAAAAATAATTTTCTTTTTCGTTCACTAGCTATAGCTTCCTCTTCACGTTTTGCTTTTAAAGCTAAGAATTTAGAATAATTAGCTTCATATTCATATATTTTACCACGATCAATTTCCATGATCTTGTTTGTAACTCTTTCTAAAAAATAACGATCATGGGTAACCATAAAAATAGCTTTATTAAACTTAATCAGATATTTTTCTAAATACTCAATCATCTCATTATCTAGATGATTAGTCGGTTCATCAAGAATTAATAAGTCACAAGGTTTTAGTAAAGTAATCGCTAGAGCAACACGCTTTTGCTGTCCACCTGATAACTCTTTAATTAATTGATCATGATTAGTAATTCCTAATTTATTCAAAATTGCTTTGACTTCATATTCATTAACTTTATTTTGGTTAAGCATGTCATAGACCTGTTTAATGATTGTATTATTAGAATTAAAATTAGGATTTTGTGGTAAATATGATATTTGTAGATCTTTTTTTTGAATAATATCACCCTGATAAGTTTCAGTACCTGCAATAATCTTTAATAAAGTACTTTTACCAGTACCATTAATACCGATTAAAGCAATTTTATCAGTTTCTTCTATCGAAAATGATACGCCATTAACAATATTTTTAATTCCATTAGTTTTAGATAAATTATTTACACTTATTAACATATTATTAGCTCCTTAAATTAACTATATTCTATCATGTAATCGATATTTGTATACTCTTATTTATTAAAAATTTATTCTTGATATAATTTTTTTAGCGATATAAATGAAACGTTGTACAATTGGTGAAATAACAAAATTAAATAATATAATTGAACAAACATTAAGATTATATGATAAAAAGGTAAATATGTATGACTGTGGTTTAAATATTCATGAAAGTTTGTTAAAAGGATTGGTTTGACTAAATAAAATTTACTACCAGCTTTTTTTAGCTGGAGATGATTTTAAGAAAAGAGTAGGTAAAAAGAAATAATCTTTGAAACTGATTGAAGAATTAGAAACTGAAAATTATACAATAATCGGGAACTATTGCTGTGAAAATTCAAATAATATCTTGATATTTAACGATAAAAAAAGAAATGTGTATTTATGACTACAGGTTGTAGTTAAAATTTAAAATTAGGTTACAAATACTTGAATTTATGACAAACATAAAGTTTATACTAGAAGTGTTGGAGGTAATTAACATGAATAAAGAAAAAGTTAGAGTAGTTCAGTATGGTTGCGGAAAAATGGCAAAATATATTATTCGTTATTTATACGAAAAAGGTGCTGAAATTGTAGGTGCGATTGATGTAAATCCAGATATAGTAGGGAAAGATGTTGGTGAATTTGCTCAACTTGGATTTAATCTTGGAGTCACTATTAGCGATGATGCTGATAAGATTTTGGATGAATGTGATCCTGATATTGCAGTAGTTACATTATTTAGTTTTGTTGAAGACTGTTATCCATATTTTGAAAAATGTGTAAGTCGTGGAATTAACGTTATTACTACATGTGAAGAAGCAATTTACCCATGGACAACAGCTAGTAAACTTACTAATAAATTAGATGAATTAGCAAAAGAAAATGGATGTACTATCGTGGGTTCAGGAATGCAGGATATGTATTGGATCAATATGATTGGTGCTGTCGCTGGTGGAGTTCAAAAAATTGATAAAATTGAAGGTGCAGTTTCTTATAATGTAGAAGACTATGGTTTAGCTCTTGCAAAAGCTCATGGTGCAGGTTTTACACCAGAACAGTTTGAAAAAGAATTAGCTCATCCAGAAACTTTAGAACCTTCTTATGTATGGAATTCAAATGAAGCTCTATGTAATAAAATGGGGTGGACAATAAAATCACAAACCCAAAAATGTGTACCTTATTTTTATGATAGTGATTTGTATTCAGAAACTTTAGGAGAAACTATTCCTCAAGGTAACTGTATTGGAATGTCAGCAGTAGTAACAACAGAAACATTCCAAGGACCAGTAATAGAAACTCAATGTATCGGAAAAGTATATGGACCTGATGATGGTGATATGTGTGATTGGAAAATCATTGGGGAACCGGATGTGACTTTTTATGTTGAAAAGCCAGCTACTGTAGAACATACATGTGCAACAATCGTTAATCGTATTCCTTCAGTTTTACTGGCTCCAGCAGGATATATAACAGTTGAAAAACTGGATGAATTAGAATATTTATCTTATCCAATGCATTTGTATTGTGATGAATAGTATATGCAAATAGAAATATCATCATGATTATGCATAAAATATGTGTTTTGATTTTTTGAGAAAAGACGGATAGGACGGTAATCCAGGTTTTAACTTGTTTATGGATAAAAGGACTAATTAAACAGTGCAAGAAATTGTGCTGTTTTTATGTTATAAAAGATCAGTTAATTTAAAACCTTCATTATTTATCAAAAACAGTACATAACATTTCTTAAATAGATTGATTATTTTATACAATATACATTTGATAAATTTGAATTTATTATTGTTTTCTTCAATAATTTTGAACTATATGGCTAAGATATTGAGTTCTTAATAGGGGTAATATCTTTTTATGACTTTTATAAATCCTTTTAATATCGCTGCTCTATAGTTTTCAATAAATGTATCTAATTTATCAGTATTTTTACCTATGATTTTTGATTGTTATAATTTGCTAATTAAAAATAGGAGAAATGGTTATATGGATAAACCATTAATAACATTCTAAGAAGAAGCAATTATGTTAAATATTTTTAAATAAACATTAAGAAGACACATCAGAAATAGAAGATCAAAAGTAATTAGGTTTTTACTACATTACAAAAAAATTGAATAATTTTTTAAAAATAAGATCTGGACATTAAAAGAAAACAATAAAAATTAGTAAACTTTATATTCAAGACATTATTTGTAATTTAAAAAAATACGAAACTGAGGAGTCTATAATGAACTTTAAAATATTATTTCTATATAAAAATGCTAGGGACTTAAGATGTTAGGATTAATGGATAAAATGATATTTGCTGTTTATATATTTGAAAAAGATAATTAATAGAGGTTGAAGATTTAATCTCTATATTTTTTACGATTGAATGGAAAAGAAAATTGAAATAAGCAGGGTTGTATTTGTTGTTAAAATATATGAAGCATTGACATATAAAAAAGATAGATTATATTGTACTTTTGAATGGGAATTATCTTAATATGTTAAAGAAAATGTACTGTTCTATTTTATATGAGATGACATTAATTTGCATATTGTTTGATATGTGTTATAAGGAAGATAATAAATGTTATCAAAATAATATTAACAAGGTAGTTCTATTGTATTGGAAAGAATGTCTTCTTTGGGAATTTTTGATATTAAACGTCTGTACGATATGTATTGAATCATGATTGAATTATCTAATCATGATATAAATGATACATAAATATATGGGATTATTAATAAATAATTGAAAATTAATTAAACAGGTATGGATATATATGGTCAAGAGGATAAAGAATATGATTCTAAAGTTATTATTAAATATTTCAATTTTTATGGATTGGGAACATGGTTAATGACAGATATTGAAAAATAAAATGACGAATACTATTTGGTTTTGCATATTTGATGTATAAGAACTAGGTTATATACATTTAACGAAGTTAGAAGAATAAAGATTAAAAAAATATATAATGTGATAAGTATCTTCAAGCTGGTATAATTGTTTCTTATGAAGATTTAAAGTTAGGTATAGGGTGTGTTTAAAATGGATAAAAATGAATTGAATGAAATATATTATGATTTAAAGGAGATTGAGGCAGTATTAGGGCTATTTGCTTCTATAGAGGAAGATTTAAGTTTTGAATATGTAAATATTGTTTCAACGGAATATTGTAAAAAAGTTAAAGATATAAGAAAACGTATTAAAAATAGACTTGATAATAAAGCAACCTTAGCTAGATAGCTAAGGTTGTCATTCTTCTATTATTATTTTTGATAGTTTAATAATAAGGTTAAGCTGTTTATTTGAAGCTTTTGAACACAGCTCATCCAATTGTTTTAAATAATAATTTTTTTCTAATGTCGAAGTACCAGTGATTAAAAAAGCAAGATCTAAAGATAGATAATTGGCAATAATTGATAAGGTATCTAATGTAGGACATGATTTACCATTTTCTATTTTAGATATATAAAATGTTGATAAATCAAGTTCACCTGCCATTTGTTCTTGTGTTATCTTTAATTCTGTGCGTTTATTTTTAATTCTTTTACCAATCATTGCATAATCTACAGTTGAATTAATCATTTTTATCACCCCATATATTATTTATCATACAAATAAATCAAAAATTTATACATAAACTATAAAGACAAGTTGAATTGATAATTCAATATATGTTATTATAATTCTGTAAATTTAATGACATGTTAGGAGGATAACTATGAAAATAGTTCCAAAAGTAGTGAAAAATTTAAACGAATTAGAAGATGCATTAAAAGCAAAAGAGAAAGTTATTTTAGTATCAAATACAGAATTAATTAATCCATTAAAGAATAAAGTAGCTAAAATATCAAACAGACGAAAAAACACTACAAAAGGAATAATTGGAGGAATTTCAATGATGGCAGCAGGTGTGCTTGTTGGAGTATTTGCTCCCTTTGTTATTGCTGGAGTAATAGCAGGTGCAACAATTAGTACAGTTGGTATTTATCTTACAGGGGGATCGATTATATTAAAATCAATAAATTTTTTTAAAGGGCACTTAAAAAATTACACGTATATGGAAACTAATGATAAAAGTATATTGATTTTGATAAAAGAAAAAGGTAATAATTCTTTTGATTTTGCTAATGATATAATTAATTATGATTAATAGTGAAAAATAATTGATTTAAATTGTCAAGAGAAGAGGATTGTATTATTAAATTATAAAAATAATTCATATATGTTAACTCATTTGAGTTCATAAAAATTAGATGAAGAAATATATTTAACTTGACGGATTAAAAGAGGAAAATCAAGAATTTAATAATTATATGATCGAATATGGTAAAAGCAAATTGCTGATATGTTTATAAATATGACAAGATATAATGACGGATTAACAGCGCTCGTATACTTAATTATATTAAAATAAAAGAAGATGGGTATTATTATAAAGACTTAATGTCAGTTTTTTCAATATCTTATGGTAATAATAGGAAATGGGTAAGAAATTTATGTAGATTAGTTAGTAAATATAAAAAAGATGAATTTAAAATAATATAATTAGGTGGTATATTGATTATAAATAACAAAGCACTATTTTACGAAGAAGCAAGTGAAGTGACAGCACAATCAAAATTGTTAGTGATATATAATAAATATAAGTTCACAGCAAAAAAATGCAAAATAGTGTTTATTTATATTTTTATGAACTTTTTTAAAAGTAACAGTTTAATGGAGATGTAAATGTAAGTTAAAATTACATCATAAAAGAATTGATTATTTATTTAAGAAGAACAAATGTACCTTGAAAATAATCAAGATATCAGATATGAAGTTTTTAGTTCAAGCGGTAAAGGCAGGTAAAATATAAACAAGGTATTAACAGATATGTTGACAGCTTTGGACAAAGAAGCGATAAAAAATAGGAGAGCAGCTTATTTAAAATTAATGAAAAAGATTGATAAATAAAATTTATCAATCAATGCTTTGATTTAATAGGATAATTAGAACAATCATAATGCATAGCAATATGGAAACCTATTGGAATGTATAAAGAATTAAATTTTTAAAAATATTATAATTAAAAGAATATATATAAATAGAAACATATTTGTTCTCGTTTATGTTTTCTATATCTTAAAATATTTTAAAATTTTCGTCTAGAATTCAACCACTAATCTCGCCTATCTTTAAATTTTTTCAAATAATTTCTTATATTCATTATAGGTGAGAACAACAAAATGAGATTCATTATTTTTCATGAAAATTGCTATTTCCTTCTTCAGCAAGATTAGAAGCTTTAGATAGGACTGAATTTGTATCAATAATCATATTAGCGGCTTCTTTTTTTATAGGTTATATTTAGCCGATAATTTCTTACAATTAATTTCTTACAATAAATAAAAAACGGCTATTTAAGCCGCTTGTTTATATCATGGCAGAGGTAGTAGGAGTCGAACCCACATCAACGGTTTTGGAGACCGGTATTCTACCATTGAACTATACCTCTATTTCTGACTGCTATATAATAATAGCATATCTTAGTTGACTTGTAAATAAAAAAATTAAAAAATAAATAATTGTCTAATTAATGGATGTTATAAAAATCTTAAGAAAATCATAAGGTTTTTATTATTGAACGAAGTATAATCTTCGTTTATAATAATCAAAGTATTAAGGAAGTGTGATCATGAGCGAAAAATTATCTATGGTGATAAATAAATTAGGACATAGTTTAGGTGTCATTTTATTAATGTGTGTAATTGCTACGGTTACAATCAATTTTTGGATTGGCGGGGTGTATTTTAGTTCATATAATTTAGCCAGCCCATACAACAAGATCATTGTTTTAGTAACTATTATCCTGGTTTTTATATTAATGTATTTTTTGTTTAAAAAAATAAAACAACTTGATTTAAAAAACAAGCATATATATTATTCAATTTTAGCGATTGTTGTAATTGTAATCGTAGGATTACAAATATATAGTATTTATGCTATTAGTGTTAAACCAAGCTGGGATTTTGGGGTAGTACATCGAGAAGCAGTTCGTTTAGCAACTAATAAAAGCCAAATAACAAATACATCTTATTTTAGTACTTATACAAATAATAATTTAATGTTATTGATGCTAAGTGCAGTATATAAGTTTTTAGGCTGGTTTAATATTAGTAATTATACAACTGCTAGTTCTTTTATTAATATCTTAATGATTGATATACCGTTAGTAATTAATTATTTTAGTGTGAAAAGATTATTTGATCGTAACATGGTTATTATGTTTATGGTCTTAACAATGTTTTGTTTACCTGTTTATACCTATGTTCCTATTTTTTATACAGATACATATCCAATGATTTGGGGCTCATTAATTGTTTTATTGTATATAAAAATCAATCAGACAACTAATATTAAAGAAAAATATATTGATGCAGTTTTAATAGGCGTTTGCGCATTGATTGGTTTTGAATTAAAAGCAACAATTTCAATATTGCTGGTTGCTATTATTCTTCATTATTTATTTACAAATAAAGGAATAAAAAAACTAATTGTCATTGCATTAGTACTAGTTTCGTTTATAACTTCGATGACAGTTTATAATAAAATAATTGATTGTACTAATCTTTTTAATGAGTTAGATTATGAAGCAGAAGCTCTTCCGTATGTTCATTGGGTGATGATGGGATTAAATAAAACAGGAGGATTTAATCGTAAAGATTATAATTATTCCAAATCGATTATTGGAAAAGAGGCCAAGCAGGAAGCTGCAATTCAAATAATTGGTAAAAGATTAAATGATTATGGATTTAGCGGTTTAATTAAACATTTGGGTACTAAAATAAATTATACTTATGGAGATGGTACCTATTACTCAGTTTCCTTATTATCACGTAAACCAAAAAATACAGATTCATTAGGTTACAATCTGTTATCAAAAAATGGTAAATATATAAATAAGACGATTTATCTTGCTAATAGTTATAATATTTTTATTTTAACGATGCTTATGTTATCGATGTTTAGCGGATTAAGAAAAGAAAAATTGGATTTATTGAGCTTTCTTAGAATTTTGTTATTTGGTTTAATGTTATTTCTATTGATTTGGGAATCGAAACCGAAATATCTAGTAAACTTTTTACCAGTATTTAATATTTTAGTTTTAGATGGAATGATATTTTATGAAAAAATTATTGAAAAGATAAAAAGGGGTAAATTATCATGGATACATTAGCAATTATTGTACCTTGTTATAATGAACAGGAGATTCTTTTAACAACAATAAAGCAATTAGATCAGTTGTTATTGTCATTGATTGAAAAAGGTAAAATTTCTAAGGAAAGTTATGTTATATATGTAAATGATGGCAGTAAAGATAGTACGTGGAAGATTATTGTAGATAATTATGAAGTTCATCAACATTTGCAGGGTTTAAATCTATCTGGTAATGTAGGCCATCAAAATGCTTTGCTTGCAGGATTACATCATGTATGTAATAAATGTGATATGGCGATATCAATTGATGCAGATCTTCAGGATGATATAAATGTAATAGAGCAAATGATTGATAAATATTATCAGGGATGTAATATTGTTTATGGGGTTAGGGATGATCGTAGCAGCGATACAGCATTTAAACGAATTACTGCGCAGTCTTTTTATAAATTAATGCATTTTTTAGGAGTTAAGTCTGTTTATAATCATGCAGATTTCCGTTTGCTGGATAAAAGGGCATTGGAATTTTTAAAAGAATATCCAGAAAGAAATTTGTTTTTAAGGGGAATGGTTACAATGCTTGGTTTAAATAGTGATTATGTTTATTATTCTCGTAAAGAAAGAATGGCTGGAGAATCTAAATATCCGTTAAAAAAGATGCTGTCATTTGCTTTTGATGGAATTACTTCATTTAGCATAAAACCAATTACAATGATTTTATTTTTGGGTATTATAATTATGTTTTTTTCTATTTTAGCGATTATTTATACTTTATTTTCATATATAAATGGTCATAGTGTGGCTGGATGGGCTTCTTTAATGATTTCGATTTGGTTTTTAAGTGGAGTTCAGCTGTTTGGAATTGGACTGATCGGGGAATATGTAGGTAAAGTTTATATGGAAACTAAAAGACGACCTCGATACCATATTGCTAAATGGTTAGGTGAAAAAGATGATTAAGGAATATTACCAGAGATATCGTGAGGTTATTTTATATTTATTTTTTGGTGCAGGAACTACATTAGTTAATATAATAGTATATTATTTTTGTGGACATGGGTTTGATTTGTCAATTTCTTTGAGTACTATTATTGCATGGGTTTTATCAGTAATTTTTGCGTATATTACTAATAAAATTTGGGTATTTAATTCTGATCGTAGGAAATTAAAAGATATTTTAATTGAATTTACTCGTTTTGTTGGTTGTCGTTTAACAACAGGATTGATAGATTTAGTGATTATGGTAGTGTTTTGTACTTGGTTAGGTTTTAATGATTTAGTAATTAAAATTATGTCTAATGTATTAGTTATTATTATGAATTATATTTTTAGTAAATTAATTATTTTTAGGAGATGATAATGACCCAAGCTAAATTTCAATTTATTCATATAGTAGAGTAGAAGGAGGAATAAAATGAATAAATTGGAATTAGCAATTTCATCGATCAAATGTCAAAAATTTAGAAAAATATATCCAATTATGAAGGCTTTTCATACAGGGACGATCTTTGAAGAGCTGGACTTACCATGGGGTGAGCTTCAGTAATGAATAACAATGATTTATTGATGCAGATCATGATGTTAGATTTTGCAGTTCAAGAGGCTTCATTATTTTTAGATACTCATCCTTGTGATGAAGAAGCGATGAGATATTTTAATGAAGCTGCGACACGTTTAAAAAGCGCTAAAAGAGAATATCGTAAACAAGGAAATGTTTTGGTTAACCGTGAGATAGATGCTTATCAAAATGGTTATTTAAATGCTCCTTGGCCATGGGAAGGTGACAGAAAATGTGGTTGTATGAAAAACGCTTGCAATACCCAGTAAATATTACAAAGCCTGATGCCAAGGCAGCGGCAGTAATCATTGATCAGTTAGGGGGTCCTGATGGTGAATTGGCAGCGGCTCTTAGATATATATCACAACGATATACTATGCCTTATCCTGAAGTTCAAGCATTATTGACGGATATCGGTACCGAGGAGCTGGCTCATGTTGAGATTATTAGTGCTATTTTATATCAGTTAACTATAGATTTGACGATTGATGAGATTAAAGCTCAAGGATTTGACAAGTATTTTGTTGACCATACTTTAGGAATTTATCCTCAAGGTGCCAGCAATGTGCCATTTACAGCTGCATACTTCCAATCTAAAGGAGACCCAATTACGGATTTAACTGAGAATATGGCGGCTGAACAAAAGGCAAGAACAACTTATGATAACATTTTAGCACTTGTTGATAATGAAGAAATTAAAAAGCCAATTCGTTTTTTAAGAGAACGTGAAATTGTTCATTATCAAAGATTTGCTGAAGCTTTAGAATTAGTTAAATCACGCTTAGATTCACAAAATTATTATAAACATAATCCGGCTTTTACTAATGGTAAATGCAGAAAACAATAATTTTGTATGACAAATGACTGCTAGATGTCATGTTCATTAGAACATGACATCTTTCTTTGCATAGCACATGTCTATTTGGTGAGAATCCAACCAGTAGTAGTTTTAGCCAGGTTCAACAAGCAATAAGCATTAACAGTGATTCCATGAATGAAAGAAGTACTGCAGTAAATTTTTTCAGCTTATAAACAGAAACTTAATGAGGCTAAGTGGTGGAAGAAGTTGTATGTTAAACTAAAGTTTAAGTGTTATCGATCAAAAAAGGGGTGTCGTAAGAAGTCAGCTTAGGTCATATTAGATAGGAATCAAATAATCTTTTAATTTTTGTTAATTATCTAATAATAAGAATAAATTATATTGATTTAATCATAACTTTGTGACATAATAATATGACTTTAATAAAAAGGAGTTATTATAAATGATATCTACACAAAATGTATCTTTAAGATATGGCGATAGAGCTTTATTTGAAAATGTTAGTGTTAAATTCACAGAAGGAAATTGTTATGGAGTCATTGGTGCTAATGGTGCTGGTAAAAGTACATTTTTAAAAATTCTAGCTGGAGAAATTGAGCCTAATAAGGGAGAAGTTATTTTAGAACCTCATAAACGTTTATCAGTTTTAAAACAAGATCACTTTGCTTATGATGATAAGGGTGTGGTTGAAACTGTAATTATGGGTAATAAACGTCTTTATGAAATTATGCAGGAAAAAGAAAAACTTTATGCTAAACCTGATTTTAATGATGAAGATGGGATTAGATTAGGTGAACTTGAAGGCGAATTTGCAGAAATGGATGGCTGGAATGCTGAAGTTGATGCAGAAATTTTATTAAATGGATTAGGAATTACATCAAAATTTCATGAATTGAAAATGAAAGAACTGGATGGTAACCAAAAAGTCAAAGTATTACTTGCCCAAGCTTTATTTGGTAATCCAGATGTTCTTTTATTAGACGAACCAACGAACCATTTGGATTTAGAAAGTATTCGCTGGTTAGAAAACTTTTTAATGAATTTTAAAAACACAGTTATTGTTGTTAGTCATGACCGTTATTTCTTAAATAAAGTTTGTACCCATATTGCTGATATTGATTATTCAAGAATTCAATTATATGTTGGTAACTATGATTTTTGGTACGAATATAGTCAATTACAATTACAGCAGGCTAAAGACCAAAATAAGAAAGCTGAAGCTAAGAAAAAAGAATTAGAAGAATTTATTGCTCGTTTTAGTGCTAATGCTTCTAAAGCAAAACAAGCAACGTCTAGAAAAAAATTATTAGATAATTTGGAAATGGTGGATATAAAACCATCTCTTCGCCGTTATCCATTTATTGCTTTTAAACCAGGACGTGAAGTTGGAAATATTGTTTTAAAAGTCGAAGGGTTATCAAAAACGATTGAGGGTGTTAAATTATTAAATAATGTTAGCTTTTCAATTAATCCTAAAGATAAAGTTGCTTTCGTTGGTGATGTAAAAGCTACTGAAGCATTCTTTAAAATCATCATGGGGGAAATTGAGCCTGATGAAGGAACATATCAATGGGGTGTAACTACATCACAATCATATTTTCCTAAAGATAATTCTAAGTTTTTTAATGACTGTGATCTATCGTTAGTAGACTGGTTACGTCAATTCTCTGTTAAAGATGAATATGAGCAGGATTTGCGAGGATGGCTTGGAAGAATGTTGTTCTCTGGTGAAGAAGCGCTTAAAAAAGCTTCAGTATTATCTGGAGGAGAAAAGGTTAGATGTATGCTGGCTAAAATGATGATGGCTGAGGCAAATGTTTTAGTTCTTGATGAACCAACCAATCATCTTGATTTGGAATCGATTCAAGCTTTAAACCAGGGGTTGATCAACTTTAAAGAAAATATTTTGTTTACTAGTCATGATCATCAGTTTGTTCAAACAATCGCTAATCGAATTATTGAATTTAATGAAAATGGTATCTTAGATCGTTTATCTACTTATGATGAATACTTAGAATATAAAGAAAATAACAAGTAGATTATTGTACTACTTGTTTTTTCTTGTATAATATTTACAAGGAGGATCAATATGAATAATATAATCAAAGAATTATTTGAACGAAAATCAGTTAGAGTTTACGAAGAAAGACAAATTGAACCAGAAAAAAAGCAATTAATAATAGAGTCGGCTATTCAGGCACCAACAGCTGGAAATATGACTTTGTATTCAATTATTGATATTCAAGATCAAGAAGTTAAAAATAAGTTAGCTAAATCTTGTGATAATCAGCCATTTATTGCTAAAGCACCATTAGTACTGATTTTTGTTGCTGATTATCAAAAATGGTATGATGCGTTTAAATATTATCATAATAATGAAAAAGTTAGAGAACCATCTTATGGGGATTTTTTATTAGCCTATAGTGATGCATTGATTGCCGCACAAAATGCTGTTGTTGCTGGCGAAAGTATGGGGATTGGAAGCTGCTTTATTGGAGATATTATTGAGCAGTATGAATATCATAGGGAGCTGTTAAACTTACCACAATATTGTGCACCTGTAGGAATGTTAGTGATGGGATATCCAACAGATCAACAAAAAAGAAGGCCAAAACCAGTTCGTTTTGCTTCTAAATATATTGTGAGTACAGATAAATATGAAAGATTTACAAGTGAAAAATTAGTTGCAATGTTTGATGATCGTGCTATTAAAGCAAATAAATCTAGTGGTGGTAAGGGATATGTTGATGATATTTATAATCGTAAATGGACTAATCCTTTTATTGAAGAAATGACACGTTCATCTAAATTATGGTTTGAACAATGGGGTAAAGATGATGAAGAATCTTAGGATTCTTTTTTTAGAGTTGACATTTTTGTTGTTATGGATATAATATATAGCGTGCTATCTATTTGAGGAGGGATATAATGCCTAATGAAAAAACAGGATTTTTAATTAAACAGGTTCATATTCTTCAAGAACAGCGATTGAATAAAAGATTTGAACGTTTTGGTTTAACTGGAGCGCAAACTTTTACTTTAGTTAGTCTATTTAAAGCAAGAGAAAAAAATAAAAAATTAAATCAAAAGGATCTTGAAAGAATATTAGATATTTCAAATCCGACAGTAACTGGAATCTTAAATCGTTTAGAAGCAAAAGATTTGATTAAGCGGGTGTCTTGTAAACATGATGCAAGGATTAAATATATTGAAGTCACCCAGAAAGCTATTGAATTGGATAAGGAAATTCGTAAAACTTTTAAAGAATCAGAACAAGAGCTGGTTAGTTCTTTAACTCCAGAAGAAATAGATAGATTAAACGAATATTTAATTAAGATATTAAGGAGTAATTCTTAATATTTATTTTAATTTAATACATAGCACGCTATGTATTTAGGAGGTATGTAAATGTTAAAAACACTTTTAGCTCAAGTAAAAGAGTATAAAACAGCGGCTATTTTAACTCCAGTATTAGTTATTATAGAAGTAATTCTAGAAGTTGTAATTCCGTTTTTAATGGCGATGATCATTGATCAGGGAATATCAGTAAGTAATATGGATAAGGTTGTTAAATTAGGAATTATTACATTATTAGCTTCATTTGTTTCATTGGTGGCAGGGGGACTTGCAGGAAAGTATGCAGCTGCTGCTTCAACTGGATTTGCTAAAAATTTAAGAAAAGCAATGTATTACAATATTCAAAATTTCTCTTTTGCAAATATTGATAAATATTCAACTGCAGGTCTGGTTACTCGTATGATGACTGATGTAACAAATGTCCAGAATGCTTTTCAAATGATTATAAGAGCATGTATTAGAGCACCGTTAATGATGATTAGTGCAATGATCATGGCTTTTACTATCAATACTAAAATTGCTTTAGTATTTGTTGTGGCAATTATCTTTTTAGGGATAGTTTTAACCTTTTTTATGACTAGAGCACATCCTTATTTTAAAAAAGTATTTAATACTTATGATGATTTAAATGCTTCAGTTCAAGAAAATGTTAATGGGATTAGAGTTGTAAAAGCATATGTTCGTGAAAATTATGAGGATAAAAAATTTAAAAAGACATCAGCTTTAATATATAAATTATTTGTTAAGGCTGAAAATTGTCTAGTTTTTAACCAGCCCTTAATGCAATTTACTGTTTATGGATGTATTATTGGTGTTTCGTGGTTTGGGGCTCATTTAATTGTTGGTGGCAGTTTGACTACTGGTGAACTTACTAGTCTATTTACTTATATTATGATGATTTTGATGAGTTTAATGATGTTTTCAATGGTCTTTGTCATGATCGTTATGTCAGTTGCTTCGGCACAGCGTATTAGTGAAGTAATCAACGAAAAGTCAACTTTATATAATCCTGAAAATCCTGATTATGAAATTAAAGATGGTTCAATTGATTTCAACAATGTTAGTTTTTCATATTATGATGATCAGGAAGAAATAAATTTAAAAGATATTGATGTGCATATTAAATCAGGTCAAACAATTGGGATTATTGGTGGAACTGGTAGTGCTAAATCAACTTTTGTTCAATTGATACCGAGATTATATGATACTACTTGTGGTGAAGTACTTGTAGGTGGTAAAAATGTTCGTGATTATGATTTAGAGACGTTAAGAAATGAAGTTGCTATGGTATTACAAAAGAACGTATTATTTTCAGGAACAATTAAAGAAAATCTTCGCTGGGGTAATAAAAATGCTACTGATGAAGAAATTATGGAAGCTTGCAAATTAGCCCAGGCTGACGAATTTATCCAACGTTTTCCAGATAAATATGATACCTATATTGAACAAGGTGGTACAAATGTATCAGGGGGACAAAAACAAAGATTATGTATTGCAAGGGCACTGCTTAAAAAACCAAAAATTTTAATTCTTGATGATTCTACTAGTGCTGTCGATACAAAAACTGATGCACTGATTCGTAAAGCATTTAAAGAAGTTATTCCAGGAACTACTAAATTAATTATTGCACAAAGAATTAGCTCAGTTGAAGATGCTGATTTAATCATTGTTTTAGATGATGGTAAAATTAGTGCGATGGGTACTAATGACGAATTGTTAGAATCTAGTGATATTTATCGTGAGATTTTTGAAACCCAAAAGAAGGGAGGAACTTTAAGTGAATAATAATCGTGGAAAAACAATGAAAAGACTGTTTAAATTTGTTGTCTCTAGACATCGTAATGCTTGTTTAGCGATACTTTTATTAATTATTGTTAGCAGTATATCTAGTGTTATGGGAACGATTTTTATCAAAAGTTTAATTGATGATTATATTACTCCCTATCTTAATACAGCTAATCCGGACTTTGGTCCCTTATTAAATGCAATTTTAAAAATGATAGCAATATATGCAGTAGGTGTTATTGCAACCTTTATTTTCAATAAGTTATTAATTAATGTATCTCAAGGATCATTAAAAGAAATCAGAGATACAATGTTTGAACATATGGAACAATTACCAATTCGTTATTTCGATACTCATAATCATGGTGACATTATGTCTATTTATACTAATGATACAGATACTTTAAGACAAATGATTTCTCAAAGTATTCCTCAGGTAATTGTTTCAGCAACTACGATAATTTGTGTCTTTGTTTCAATGCTGATTATGAGTATTCCACTTACGATCATCAGTGTTATTATGGTTTGTGTAATGCTTGGTGTTTCTAAGTATGTAACAAATAGAAGTGGTAAATATTTCTTTGCACAACAAACTAACTTAGGTAAAGTTAATGGTTTTATCGAAGAAATGATGGAAGGACAAAAGGTTGTTAAAGTCTTTACTCATGAAGAAGAAGCAAAAATTGATTTTGATAAGGTTAATGAAGAATTATTTGAAAGTGCTTATGAGGCTAATAAATATGCTAATATCTTAATGCCGCTGATTGGAAACTTAGGATATGTAAGTTATGTATTAGTAGCAGTAGCTGGCGGTGTTTTGGCAATTAATGGTTATATGGATTTAACAGTAGGAACACTTGCTTCTTTTTTACAATTAAATCGTTCATTTAATCAGCCAATCAGTCAAATTTCACAACAAATCAATATGGTATTAATGGCCTTAGCTGGAGCTGAAAGGATCTTTGCACTAATGGATGAAGAAATTGAAATTGATGAGGGACATGTCACTTTAGTAAATGCTAAGGAAAATGAAGATGGTACACTAACATTAGTGGATCATCGTACAGGTATCTGGGCTTGGGAGCATAAACATCCTGATGGTTCAATTGAGTACGTTCGTTTAGCGGGAGATGTTCGTTTCCATGATGTGACATTTGGTTATAATGAGAATAAAACGATTTTATATGATATGAACTTATTTGCTAAACCAGGTGAAAAGTTAGCCTTTGTAGGAGCTACTGGAGCTGGTAAAACTACAATTACAAATCTAATTAATCGTTTTTACGATATCCAAAAAGGATCGATTACTTATGATGGTATTGATATTAAATTAATTAAAAAAGCTGATTTAAGAAGATCTTTAGGAATCGTATTACAAGATACTCATTTATTTACAGGAACGATCATGGATAACATTCGTTATGGAAAACTAGATGCAACTGATGAAGAATGTATTGAAGCAGCTAAACTTGCTAATGCCCATGAATTTATTATGCATTTAGAACATGGCTATCAAACAGTTCTTAGCGGTGATGGTTCAAGTTTATCACAGGGGCAGTGTCAGTTACTAGCGATTGCTAGAGCAGCAGTTGCTAACCCGCCAGTATTGATCTTAGATGAAGCAACGTCAAGTATTGATACTCGTACTGAAAGTATCGTTCAAAGCGGGATGGATAAATTGATGGAAGGACGTACAGTATTTGTGATTGCGCACCGTTTATCAACGATCAAAAATTCTGATGCAATCATGGTTCTTGATCAAGGAAGAATCATTGAACGTGGCGACCATGATAAATTAATAAAAGAAAAAGGAACTTATTACCAGTTATACACAGGTGGTTTAGAATTAGATTAAGATATGGATAGGCATTAGCCTATCCATTATTGTTAAAAAATAGATTAATGATATTGCATTAATTTTATGTTTTATTAAAGAACTGGCAGAATATGAACGAATGTTTGATGAGGCTGTTGTAAACTGAAGAATTATTGAATGAGTGGTTATTTAAAAAAGAAAGCTGAAGTAATTTTTGCCCTTATTGATGGAAAAGAAATTGGGGTTGCTTTATTTTTCGACATTTTTAGGACGCTCTGGTATATATTTAGAAGATTTATATATTAAATTTGAATATTTGGCCGAGGTTATGGAAAAGCATTGTTTAAACAGCTGGCTAAAGAAGCAGCTGAAAGAAATTGTGGATGCTTAGAATGGTAGTGTTTGGATTGGAATAAGTTTAAGTGTTAATTTTTATTTATCATTAGGCGATAAAGCGATGGATGACTAGATAGTATATAAATAACTAGAGAAATATTAGGAAAATAAAAAAACTACATTTTGTAGTTTTTTATGCATGTTTAACACGATCTTTTTCTTCAGCTGCCTTAGCATCGTTAAAGCGATCAAGCGTTCCGACTAAATAACCAGTAATTCTTCTAATTCTTTCAAAGTTTTGGGGCTGGAAAACATAATCTAAATCAACATCATCACCATCAATTGTGATTGAAAGAGATTTTAATGTTTCATCAGGAAACTTTTTTTCTAAATATTTTATATATGCTTTAATTTCCTCTTCGTCCATATATCCATTTTTTACTTTTACTTGAACATTATTAAAATCTTCCATATTATCACCTCGAAAATATTATAGCAGTTTAAGAACTATTTGACATCTAAAATGCACTATTACAGCCAATAACAAATAATCATAAAGATGATCATTGAAAGAATGATTGAAAGAACCTGGTTAATTTTTTTAAACATATATTTCATGCTATCACCACTATATTATATGTATATAGCAATGATATTAGTCATAACATTAAACTAAGTAATTTTATTGTAAAGAATAATTTATTTTAAAAGATTGCGTTTTTTAGCTTTCCATAAAACAATAAATATGATAATAAAAATAGTTAAAATGATAATATGAAAGAGGGAAAATTCATTGATTATAAGATTACCTGAAAACAAACTGTTTAAGGATATATAATTTATAAATAAAACATCTATAATTCCGATTCCTAAGGGTAAAACGAGGGTAGTACAAAGCAGTAATAAAGCGGGATAAGTATTTTTAAGTATTTGTGAAATTATAAAGGTAAGTGCAGCTGTGATATAAGCCATAGATAATCTAAGGATGTAGAGTAAGATGATTTGGCAAATTAATGGCATAGAAAAACTTATTTTGGCTAATTCAGGAATAGATTGGTTAGATGCAAATAGATTAGATAATCCGTATTGTTTAAAAAGGATGAGAAATTGTGGCATATAAGCAATAAATATGCATAAAGCAGTAATGATAATGCATATTTTACCTTTTTGTTTAAATACTTCTTTTTTGTCATTTTTTTGTACGTTGATGAGCTGTATCATGCCTGAGGAATATTCATTTGCAATAAATGGAGTAAATAGAATAATAATAGTTAGAATCAAAAGTAAACTTAACGTAAAATCTGTTTTATAACCGACATAGCTTTTTCCGAATAATTCTAAGTACCCAGTTTCATAAATGATTGGATAGTCAGGATGTTTTACTGCATAATCTATTCGTTTTAAAACTTTTTGAAATGCGTGTTCACTTATTAACTGACTGGAAATGTAGTTGGTAATTGCATTTTTTTCGTTTTCTGAGATTTTACCTGATTGGAAATCATTTTCAGCCTGCAGACTTTGTTGATGTAGTTCTTCAAAACGAAGCGTTTCTTTTTCGATGATTTTTTGTTTTTCTTGATCATAGGGACCTTCTAATATCTTCATATAATTTTGATAATAATATTCATCAGTTGAAAGATCATAGTTTAGGTTTATTGTAAACCAAGAAGCAGCTGCACTAAATATTACTAATATTATAAGACCTTTTTGGATTATAAATAGTTTATAACATTCATGATAAAAGATATTTACATTTATTTTAAAGCTTTTTTTTCTATTTAAGTGAAATGATTTTAAAGTATCAGCTGTTTTATTTTTAGAAAATAAATAGATATTTAAAAAGATAAAAAGTGATAATAAGATAATTACAGTGAACCAGGCGATATTGATAGTATTGACGGGATATCCAATAATATCAAGATTTAAATAATTTTGATAAATGGGATTAACAAGAATATAGGGAATAATATTGATATGTTTTAAGATGCTGAAAAATGAATTATCTGGAATTGTTAAATATAGAGTGAAGGATATGCCAAATATAAGAGCAACTAGAAAATATATTTCAACAGTTTTCTTTGACATTAATGTAATGAATAAAAAGATCATTGCTAATAATGAATAGATACATATTTTTGATAAAAAGAATATAAGTAAGTATTGCCCAGATGAAATAGCTAATGTAGAAGTTGTAAAACTAGTAATCGATTGAATACTTACAGATAAAGGGACAGAACCATATTTTAGATAGCTTATAAAGATATTGCTGCCCCAAAATAAAAATGTAGTTAAAATCGTTGTAAAGAGAATTACTGAAGTTTTAGTACTGATTAAACCAGTTCGACCTTCTTTGGTAGATTTTAATAAAAAGAAGAGCTTATGTTCTTTTTCGTAGATAAGAAGAGTGCTGATGATAAAGAAAATAAAGGTTAATGCAAAAAGATCAGTAGGTGCAAAATCAATAATATTTACAAATGCTTTGACATTTGCAAATGTAAGCTTAACATCATTTATTGATTGATAATCATTTATTGTTTTATCAGTATTTCTTTTTTGAAAATCACTTTGATTTTTAAATATTGCTGCTTGAAATTCCTGGGCACTTTGTTTTATTGAAGCAAGAAGTTCTGGATAGGAAGTTAATGTATTCCATTGAGTACGATAGTCATCAAATAATTCCATTTCTCCCATAAAACTATTAGTATATTCATATTTATCAATATTGTTAGATATAATAGCTTGATAATATTCATCAATATATTCACCTTTTTTATCATCACTTAAACTATTGATTTTGTCATAGCTTTTTTGATAAGCATCACTACTATAATATTTATTAGGACTGGTTGCTAATAATAAACCGATATTTAATAAAAGGGCAATAATAAGTACTAGGATACATGTTTTATTTTTAAAGATTTTATAGAATTCTTGCAAAAATATTGACATTATATTAGTCCTTTATTTCATCGCTGAAATAATATAAATAAACATCTTCAAGATTTGCAACAGCTTCAATATATTGATATTGAAGAGGTTTTTGATTCGCTAAAATCCGTACTAATAAACCATTTGCCTGTTGTGAAATATTGCTGATAAGAAATTCACCCTGTACTTTTTTTAATTCCTCTTCCTGAATCGATAACTCAAAGACTTTTCCCTGGATTGCTTTGCAAAACTCTAATGGTGAGCGATGATCTAATAGATTACCATTTTTCATAAGAATGACTTCTTTAGCGATATGTTCAATATCAGATACTACATGTGTGGCAAATAAAACGATCTTTTCTCTTGCTATTTTAGAAATAATATTTCTGATTCGAATCCGTTCTTTAGGATCAAGCCCAGCTGTAGGTTCATCTAAAATGATGATTTTGGGCTGATTCATGATTGCCTGGGCAATAAGGATTCTTTGTTTCATTCCACCTGAATATTGTCCTAAAAGACGATGAGCATCTTTTTGTAAATTTACTATTTTTAAAACATTTTCGATTTCCATTTTAGCTGTTTTAGCATCCATTCCCTTTAAAGCGGCCATATAATTTAAAAAGCGATAACCATTAAATTGTTCATACAATTCCTGCTGCTGGGGCATATAGCCTAATATAGCACGATAATCTTTCTTTAAATCATTAATATTTTTACCATTATATAAGATCTTTCCTTTATTTGGTTTTAAATTGCCAGTTAATAAATTAATAAGGGTTGACTTACCAGCACCATTAGATCCTAGCAGAGCATATATTCCTGGAGTCAGAGTGAGATTGAAGTCATTTAGAGCTAATAAACTGCCATATGATTTTGTCAGCTGTTGGATCTCTAATTTCATAGTCTACCTCCTATCTAAATAGTTTATTTATTTTCACTATAGCATAAAAAAAGGAAAAATTATTAATTTCCCCTTTTAGTGGTTAAATATCTAATTAAACGGTAGTATTGATATTAAAAATTTTCTTCATAAAAAGTTTGAGAAACTAAATTTTTTTTACGACGACTAACATCAAATAAACAATTAACACCTTTTAAATAAATACCCTCTTTTGATAATTTAGAAATTTTCTTTTTATTAATAATTACACTACGATTAATTTGAATAAAATTATTTTCTAAAAGTTTCAATAGTTGTTTTAATGATTTATTTTTTATTATTACTTGTTTATCATCAAATATTATTGCGATATTCATATCTCCTAAGTACATGCAATATATTATACTGCTTATTTTTATGTCAAGTATTTCACCATCTATTTTTAAGTTAATAATATACTGCTTTTTAATTCTATCAATCATTTTTGAAACATTCTCAATTAATTCTTTTTCTAAATTTTCTTTATTAATAAAGCCATAAACATTAGGTCCAAAAGCTTCTTTATAGCGACGATTATGACTAGTCACAAAAATTATTTTTTTATCTTCATTAGCTTTTGCATACTCGATTCCATCATGATCAGGCATATCGATATTCAAGATCATAAAATCAAAATCTTGATTAATTTCATTTATTGAATTATATGTAAATGTTCTGATACAATCAAACTCTAATAACAATATATTTTTTATTTTATCACAAAATATTTGTTCATCATCTATTATGCCCACTGTAATCATTTTTCTCTATCCCTTAATCTCTCTTAATATTATTAAAATCCCGTTCTTCTTATATGATAACATTAAATCAAATAATAGTAAAATGAAAGATAATATTTTTAAATAAATAACTTTTAATATCAGAAAATCAATGTATTAAATCATGATAATACGACTATTTTTAAAATATTAATACTATATTAATATCAATATTTATGCATTTCTATTTAATAATTTGTTTCTTATAGTAGATGTAAATATTATATTTTATATGAGATACTACCATTTAATGGGAAATTTAACCATTAAATAGGGAAATCAATAATAGCTTATTTTATTGTGTTATAGTAAAGATAAGAAAAGAGATAGTAATAAAAATTGATAATATACTAGGAAAAGTTTTCATTATATAAATAATTTATATTAGTATTCAATAGTTTTGGTAATTAATAAAACATGCTTCATTAATTAAACAGATGGGGAGGGAGTGAAAATATTTATATCAAGATTAATGGAGTATGATAATATTATTTTTATTAAATTAATAAAAAAGTATTACACATGATTAATTGTGTAAAGGTAATAAGAATAATTGATGTCAATGGGACGAAAAAGTGATGTTTAAAATTAAAAGTAGATCTATATTTAGCTTATATAGTTATGATGAAAAAATTTCTTTTTGTTATGAATCTTTGCCTATAGGTCTATTATTGGACAATATTTAACAGCTATATATTATATCTATCATTATAGAAAAGAGAGTTAATAAAAATAAATTAATTATTAGATAGTTTAAATATTCTTTATTAATAACTTAAAATGGAGGGGAAAACAAATGAAACTTAAAAGAAATTGGTTTGTTTTAGTATTGTTGATGCTGATGATTGTTGGTTGTAATTCAAATAAACAAAATAAACAAAATGAGACAAATAAAGATAATGAAATAATAGAATTAAATGAAAAGGGGGCACTTGAAAAAATAGTAAATGGATATGTATATTTTTCAATGACAGATTGCCCGTTATGTTTAGAGGTATATCCTTTAGTCAAGGAAGAAATAAAAAAATATGATGATAAAGTATATTATTTTGATATAAAAAAAATGTTAGATAATAAAATTTATACAAGCGAAGAACTCCAAGAAATATGCATTAGATATAATGTTAGGGTAACTCCAACGATTATAAAAACTAAAAATGGAGATGAGGTTTCTAGATTTCCATCGAACTATGATCAAGAGATAGAAGAATTATCCAGTGAATTAAAAGACTTTTTAAAGGAAAAGTAGTAATGAAAGAAGAAAATTATTTAAAATTTGATAAATTTTTTCAAAAATAGCATTTATCTGTATTATATTAATTCCCTTTTTCTTCCTGGAAAGAAATAGAATAATATTTATTTGTTTTAGTTTACTGTTTTTTATAGAAAGATTATTTTATATGTGCTATATGGAAGATGATTTTTCAAAGACAAAAAAATATTTTACTTATTAGCGGCTATACTTTATATTGCTTGTTCAATATATGGGGTTATTGAATTATTTGGCTTAATTTAATTTTATGTTTGGAATGTATTAAAACAACTAAGCTTATTACTGCATAGATTTAAAATGCGGAGAAAAGGAGGATAATATGAGAAGTTATTTAAAGCTATATCAATCTTTTGTGATTTTATTAGTTGCTGTTGCTATGGTTATTGGAATGTTTGGGTTTAGTATACCAGTAGAAGCAAAAGAGTTTAGACATCAATATGAAACTGAAATGATTGATCCAGTCTATGATGAAAATGGTGAACTAATTGAATTTACTCTTGTCTTAAAAGATGCTAATCCTGCTTTATTGGAACAATTATATAAAGAAGTTGAAGAAAGAGATATTAATTTAATGACCGCACAGATGAATGAAAATGGAATTGTACCTTTAGCTTCATCAGGAAGAGGTACTTATAAATTTTCGGTAGGTGTATGTGATGTTATTGAAGTTTTAACAGGGTATAGTTGTGCAAGCATAGCTAGATATATTGGGTTAGAGTTAGTTAATGGATGGTATATGTATAATGGCAAAAAATATACTGGAACATGGCAGGTTACTCGTGGATATATTCCAGGATGTGAGCCAAGACATTCAGAAGGATGCTTTAGAACAACTTATACAAAAATAGCATAATTAAAAATGAAATATACATTCCTAAATATATTAAAAATTAAATTTTGTCAGAAATGCAATATACGAGGGCTGTTATAAAAATAAACAGCCCTTTAATGATTTGATATATATGGTATAAAACTAGATGGTGAAAGATTGTTCTGGTAGTTTTGCACTACTAACTGTTAGCCAAAAATAAAGGTATCCTATAAACTGAAGTTTAACAGTATGGTAAAATATAAGATGTAAAAATAGTGGGCACGTTGATGAAAGTGATATGTCTTATCGTAAAAAGTTTTAGGAATGTGATATTTGTAGTAGCCTAAATTATAGAAGAAAGTATAATGATAAAGAATATTGTTATTTTTAAGTTTTATATGGGGAAGCATAATAAATTTCAATTTATCTTACCGTTTAATTAGATTAATGATTGTTTAATGTGAAATTTAAAAATTTTCTTGAATATCCATATCAACAGGTTGATACATTCAAAATATATACTATCTGTTTATGACTGGTAGGAAAGGATCTCTGTATGTATTCTTTCACCTTGTCCATCATATGTTTGCCTGTATATCTATGGTTAAAACGGTATTCTTGCTCATTCATAAATAACGGCATTTCTCGTTTTGTTACACCATGATATATACCTGTTTTATTGTTTTTGATATTGCCGATGATGGTATTCAACCATTTCAATCTATAATCGGGTTCATTATAGTTGATTTTTTCATTTTTGACCTGAATCTGTTTTTTGAGAATATTGAATTCTTTTTCACCATAGCTTCATAAAATGAACTTTCAAGCAGTTTTTGTGAATTACTTAATGACATAAGTATTTTGCTTTTTGTTTCTAATAATAAGGCAAATTTATAGGTAGCATCTAGATGAAACATTAAAGTTATCGCACTTATTCCCTTGTTTTTATTGAAAAAGGAATATACCTAAAAGAAGCTTATAAAGATTCGAGCCTGCAGCTTTGAAAAATAGTATCAGATAGAGAATACAGCTTATGACATTATTTACATTCCAAGACATAAGATACTTTAGTTTTACTAACACGTTTAATGAGCCAGTATTTATGGCATTGGCACCTATTGCAAGAAAAATCGCTAGGCCATTTCATATAAAGACATTTTTTAGATTTAAGAATTTTATAAGACATACGAACACCCTCCATCTAATGTAACAATATTAATTGTACATTAAAAGGAAAATTCATGATTTCTACGTTTTGTATGTTGCCCTAAAAAGCAGTGTTAAAATCAAAAAATATATAACCTGTGGATTATGGGAATTCAAGAAAACTTTTATTTTTTCATGTCCTTTAGAAATTAAAAGATGGTTAGATGTTATATACAAATATTTAGGGAAACATTCATTCTAAAGAGGATGAAGAGAGATAGCTATTAATATAAAATTATTATAATGAAAGGGAGGATGAAATAATGAGGAAACGATTACTATTTATTTTAATTTTATTATTGTGCCTGCAAATAACAGCTTGTACACAAAATAATAATACAAAAACAGATAATATAGATAAGAAAACTGTCGTATGGAGGATTGAAGATCCTGGTAGTATGGCTTCTTTAGGTGATGGATTAATTGAAACATGGGAGGAACCTCTTAATGAATTATTAAAGAAAAAGGGAGCTTCTTATCAAGTTAAGATCGTGACTTTTAATACTCAAGAAACAGATAATAAAATAAATGAGTTAAAAGAACTAAAAAAAGATGGTAATCAAACTGATCTTGTATCAATGATCTTTGCGTCTTATAACGATACGGAAGTGGAACCTTGGAATAATACATATAAATGTGCAGTTGATAATAAACTGCTTATGAATTTAGATGAATGGAAAGAAAAAAATAAAGAAATATTAGAAAAAGTATTAGTACCCTATGATTTTGAACTATCAAAAATCGATAATAAGTTATATGGCATTTCAAGTCATGTTCCTACTATTAATGGTTTTATGTATAATAAAAAGATGTTAGATGAATACGGAATTAATATAGAAGATATTAAGGGGAATATATTTGATAATAATGAATTGTTGATTCAGGCAAAGAAAAATAATGGGAATATTCCAATTCAATTTATAGGATTTGATACTAGTATGACAGGCTTGTGGGTTGTACCACCAACAAATAATTTGGCATGGAAAAAAGGTGAAGGTTTTATTTCTTTGAGTCAATCAAAGGAGTATAAAAATTTATTGGCTAACTATTCATTACTAAAACAGCAGGGTTTGCTTGATCAGGGTCTTTTTAAAAACGGTGTTGTTCCTTTTGTTACAGCGGCTATAATGAGTAAGCAAGATACATTTGAAGTCAATATGGCTTCTCGCTCTATGCCAGAGACAAAAGATGATTTTGTTGTTGTCCCTAATCAATCTACACCAAATATGGAATTGTATTGGGGAGATAACAAAACATCAATTGCATCTTGGTCAGAAAATGTTGAAAATGCAGAAGATTTTCTTTTGAAATTATTTACAGATAAGGATATTGCAAATCTTATTCAATATGGTATTAAGGATCAGGATTACACCCTTGATAAAGACGATCATATTACTGTAACTACTAAAAATAGTGGATTAGCTATATTTGGATATCAGTTTACAAACCCTAAAATCACTTATTCTTCAGATCTTGAAGAAGATGATAAAGTCAGTTACTCTAACTGGTTTTATTCAACATATGGTGATAATTTTCCTAAAGGCTTCAGATTTGATCCAATTCCAGTTTTAAATGAAATTAATGCTACTAATAAAATAATGACAGGAGATTTCATTAATGAATTTCAAGAAAGTGAATGGATGAATAAAATAGCTAAATTAGAAATAAAAGATCTAGATACATTCTTAAAAGATATGAATAAGGAATTAGATAAAGCTGGGATGCAAAAGATAGTTGATGAAGCCAATCGTCAATATCAGGAGTGGTTAAAAGGGGTTGAATAAGATGCAGCATAAATTAAAAAAATCATCATTTTTATGGTCTTGAGCATTGTTTTTATAGGTGGCTGTAGTACAAATATATATATGAACAGTTTGGAACATTAGAATTTTCAATGAAAGATGGCTTTTATCATACAAAGAATAGTGGTTATTTATATTTTTTTGATTATGAAAGTTGTATGCAGTAAAGCTAATTGTAAAATGGAAGCAGAATTAAAATAAAATTTTTAATTGTTTCTCATTTAGTATCAAATATTATGATAAATATCTAATCAGTTTTTATTTCAAGCATTTCACCAGTTATTTTTAAATCAATATAAATCATATTAATAAGATAATTTTTAAAAGTTACGACCGTTCGATTGGATATCAAACCATTAAATGGGGAAATGAACAATATCATTATTTATTATGTTATAGTAAAGGTAAGAAAAGCAGCTAAAAGAAATGATGCTTCTGTTTATTATATGAATAAGTTATGGTAACGTTAAATAGTTTTAATTTCATCAGATAGGTAAGGAGGGAAAATAAATTAAAGAAATGATAAGAAAGTAA
>JAETPY010000017.1 GCA_021770925.1 Erysipelotrichaceae bacterium
TCTGCATATTTTTCAGCTTCTTCGATCAATGCTTCCAATGCAGTCTTATCACCTTTGATAAATCCTAACATATGAATAGCATTAGCTAAACGATAGAATGCACTGTCAACTGTAGTCTGGTCAGCAGTAGTATCAGCTAAAACTGTTGTAGCATTAGTTAATGCACTTTCAAATTCAGCTACTACGGCAGGAACTACATTATCTAAAGCTTCTTGTTCTTTTAGAGTATTTGCTGTATCTACTGCAATTTGTAAGGCTATTTTATTGGTTTCAACTACATTTTTAACTAATGCTTCTTTGGCTGCAATTAAAGTATCTTTTGCTATAGTTACTTCATCTACAGTTGTGGCATTAACTGCTGCTAATTTTGCATTTGCAAATGCATCTGCAAATATTTGATAAGATTCAGCAGTATACTTATTTTCATCAATATTATCAGCTTCAGCGATTACACTGTTAAGATCAGCAACATTAATTAAAGCTGCTTTTAATGAGTTATATTGTGCAATCAATAACTCTAAAGCATTTTCAGAAGCTAAACTCATTACTTCTACTTTTGCTAAAAGTGAAGCTAGAGGATTAGAAGTTACTCTTGAATAATCTGCTAAACTGATTGATTTAGCATCATCAAGAATCAATGCTTTTACATCTGCAATCTTTTCAGCTGTTGCTGCCACATCATCTTTAGCAACATCAATTTCTACAGCTGCGGCAAAATTATTACCATTATGAGTAGATACTGCAGTTAAACGGACACCATAAGCAGTATACATTTGATCTAATTGAATAATATTTTCTTTACTTTCACTTGAGAAAGTACCTTCTTTAATTACTGTATAATTACCATCAGAATCTTTGATTTCTAATTTGTAATCTTTAATAGATCCATTAGAACTTGATCCACGTCCAGTATATAAGAATTTGTCAAATGTTTCTTCACCATTAAAATCAACCGCAATCCAGTGTGGGTCACTGCATGTATCTTGACCATGATAATTAGTATGCCACCATGAATTTAAATTTTTATCAATAGCAGCCATTGCGTTAGCATCACCAGTGGAACCAGATTCCTGTGAACAAGCAGTTGCAGTCCAATTTTCATGAGATGGAGTAACTATATCATTTACATCAGTAATATACGCTTGCACTTCATCATATCCAACAGCACTATTTTTAACAGTAATTTGTGCCAATTTACCAGTGAAATTATTATCTGCAACAACAATATTACCATCTTGGATATCTTCATTTAAATGATCAGCATCATATAATGAGCTTGACAATCTACCATCAATATAAATCTTAAGCATTCCATTAGCTTCACGAACTGCATTAATAGAATGTGGATTTCCATCATTAACACTACCTGATAATGTAGTATTTGTAGATGTTGGAACATACTCATCTGTACCAAATGTTCCATGAGCTTTTTCAACAACTGTTGTAACAGTTTCTTTAGAACTTAAAATAAGATCTTTTACTTTAAACACTACATAACCATCATTATTGATAGATAATGATACATCATTGCCTAAATTAACCAAATTAACATTTGAAGCAGTTGTTTCTACACCTAAATTAATACTAAAGTCTGCAATTTTATTAAATTGATTTTTAGTATCAACAGTATATGCTTGATCAATCCCATTTAACCATACAGTATCTTGATTAGCATTATAAGACGCTTCAATCCCATTAGCATCTTTTAAATCTTTTTCACTAGATACACTTGCCACAACGCCATTTTCATAATATATAACATCAATATCCTGTGATAATTCATTATTATTAAAATCTTTAACTCCAGATACAAAAACTTTAGTAGTATCAGCTAATAAACTAGTTGTATGTAATACTACTGTTCTAAAATCTTCTTTTAATTCAGCAGCTGTTTCTTTACCTGCAACAGTGTAAGTACCACCTTGAACTCTTTCACTAAATTTTAATGTAATCTCATTGTTTCCTGTTGCCTTAGCAGAAACAATTTCTGGTTTTTCATTATCAACATGTCCATATTGTTGAATGATTGTTTGATGTGGTGCTAAAGTAACTGAAATTGTATCGCCATAAGAAAGAGTATTTTCAATATTTCCTTCAGCATAAGGATATACCTGTACTCCAGTAACATCTTTTAAAGTTGACTTAGCGCCAATAACATCAGTAATTTGTAAAGAATAAGTTTGTTCTTCATCAGTTGGATTTGTAAATGAAATAATTCCCTCATTTCCATTCCAGCTTGAATATCCATATACACCATTTCTTGGCTGATTTCCAAATAATTTAGCATTCTTCAATACTTCATGATTATCTTCAGCCCAAGATAAAGCGTCAGCAGTCACTTTCCATTTAGCATCATCCATAATAGATGGTGAATAATATAATTCCCAAAACGCTGTACCACGAACCGCATTTGCAAATAAAAATTCTCTAAACACTTCAGTAGTTGCACTACTTCCATCAGATACACCATAGATTGGATCATGATTATAAATATTCTTTAATGGGAATTGAATTTGATTTTGTTTATATAATTGATAATAAACTTGATCACGATAATAGATCTTTTGTTGATGTCTTTCACCAGTACCTAATTGACCTGTATCACCAGAATCCTGTACCCAAATTGTATTGACCCACTGTAATAACCATGGGCTTAAATTGATATAACATGTAGCATTAATAAACAATCCTTTTCCTTCTTTGGCACGAGCTGCTCGAACATTATCAAATAAATCTGTCCATGCTTCCCACATATCAGAAGTAAAATACATATTCTGATCGCCACCAGTCATGTGATCATGACTTGCATTGTTACAAGGCCTTGAAGCAAAACCATCCCATTTCCAATAATCAATATCAAATTGATCCTGGTAATTGATTGCCATTTTTTCAAAGTTCTTTAAATACTTTCGAGAACCAGTACAAACAACTCTTCCCAAAGCAGAATTTGATTGTGCATATCCTGTTCCTTTTGATTCTAAGTACTGAGCAAATGTTCCAAAGTAATTATATCCACCTTGAGGCCCTACCCATAAACCAAATGTTGACTGTAATTTATTAGATAAAGAAGAAGATGTATATAATTCATTAGGGAACTTAGCATTAAATTCCCAAAATCCTGTCTGGTTAGGTGTAGTTCCTTGTGAACTTCCTGGAGTTGCAGTATATGTTCCATCATAATAATTATTCCATCCATCATCAACTACATAAGAATCTAGTGGTTCTACACCATTTTCTGTTAATCCTTTTTCAGCACCATAGAAAGAATTAGCAATACTTTCATCAGTAATATTCATCATATTATCATACCATGAATTATATTGTTTTCTAAAATCAGTTGGTGTTGCAATATCTTCAATATATTCAAAGAAATCAGTTTGAACTACTGAAGTATCTGTCCCTTGTGCAGCTCCAACAACATTTTGCCAAGTAACAAACTTACCATCTGTTGTAAGTTGATTATCTTGTTGTAAACGTGTAAATGTTTTACCTGAATAATAACGAATTTGTGTTACATTATCTTTGATAATTGTATCAGTTGCAGGAAATTCAGACCCCATAAATAAACCATTTACATAAATAGGCTGCCCCAGCATTAATTCATGTTGGCCAATCCACATTGATGAAATCTGACTATCATCAGGATGTGACCAAACACCTTGAGCATCTTCTGGTAATACAAATCTGTCAGTATCAATGTAATCGATTCGTGCCCTATCTTTATCATTTGCACTAATTTCTAAAAATGAACGCATGTAATGATCACCAGCTGTTAATACTACTACTTGATCAACATCATAAATAATACCATTAATTTCATATGGTTCATATGAAATAGTTAGTTTCTTACCATTTTCAATATTTTCAACATTAGTACCAGCATATATTAAATCACTAGATACAATTGCATCTTCTGAAGCTGGTGTAACTGCAACATTATAATTTGGTCCATAATACTGATCTGTATAAAGATTTAATTCCGCACTTGTAAATTCTTGAACACTGCCAAATGCAACACCAGTTTGAACAACTCGTACATATCTTGTTGTATAAGGTTTGTAGAAATTCGCATACACACGATCCCCTACATTATGTAAATTACCTTCATCATGAAGATTGTAAGCTTCACTAGTGAAATTACCGGCTCCTGCTAGATTCCATTTTACACCATCCGCACTAACATACAATTCAAATTCACCCATAGTACCATTGATACCATAATTTGCATCTGTATACCCTGGTCGTTTATCGATTGATAATGAGCGAACCGTCTTTTCTTCACCCAAATCAATTTCAACAGTAAATGGATGCCCACTTATAGTATATTGATCTGGATGAGTATTCAAGTTACCATCAATCAATTTTGCTGTTTCAGCTTCACTAAAAGCAGTTCCATTAGCATTTTTAATTGTCACTGTCCAATTACTACGATCTAACACTTCTGTCGGTTCAACAACTTTTTGTGTTTTTACAATTTCTTGATCATAAAAATCAATTTCTGCACTAGTAAATTCCTGAGCAGTACCAAGTGCAACACTTGTTTGAACAACACGTACATATTGAGTATCTACAGCTTCCTCAAAATTTACATATACCATATCTCCAACATTATATAAGTCTCCAACCTTATGAAGATTATAGTCTTCTTCTGTAAACTCTCCTTCTGCTATTTTAGTATACTCATTACCATCAGCACTTACCCAAACTTCATATCCGCCCATAGTACCATTTTTACCATAAACTGAATCTTGATATCCAGGTCGTTTATTTACTGACATACCCGCAATTGTTTTTGTCGTTCCAAAATTAATGTCTAATGTAAATGGGTGCCCACTTATTTGCCAGTAATCAACATTTGTATTTAAATCATTATCAAATAATTTAGCTGTTTGTGCATCTGGAAAAACAGTCCCAGCTACATTTTTCAATGTTGCCTGCCAGCCATCACTTGATAAAGGAGTCGTATAAATCCATTCAGGATCATTTATTATTTCGTTATCTCCTTCTTCTATTCTATCTTCATTAAGAGTATTAATAATAAAATCTTCTGAACCTTTTTGCGGTTCCAAACTTTTATTAATACGTTTATTTAAAATTGAACTAGTTAAAATTGTATTATCTTTAATCGAAAATTCTCTTGAAATGTAATCATTCCCAATTAATACAGACTCATCACTAATTTGAGTAATAACACTATCATTGGTTGCCTCTACAGTATTAATACCAACAGTTAAACCACTTACTATAAGGGTACAGGATAAAACTGTATTAAATATTTTTTTTATTCTCATTTTCTTTAAACACCTTCCCCCAATTAATATTAATTATATTTTTTATACTTTTTCTAATCAAATAATACATATAAATCAAAATTCATTTACATTTCAGCCAAGTTCATCTCAAACAATTATATTAATACTCTTTACAACATTAGACATATATATTATAACATTTCCTTTTTTAAATTATTTGCACATTTAATAAAAACATTTATACTTTTAACTAGGACAACATAAAATTCACAATCCTTTATCTAACATGTATACACCAAATTTTATACCTTTTAATTATTTTTCTTTTTTAATTACAAGTATCAGCTCGCTATCCCTATTTAATAAATCATCATTAAACATTGATCATAAATCCAACAACAATTTATAAAGCATTTCTGTATCTTAAATTTTCAATATTTTTATTATTCATTAAATTAATCATTCCACATACTTATTATATAAATTCCATATATCACCTGATTTTAAATTATTATAGAATTTAACGAAAAATAATAATTATAAACTAAACCAAATATCATCTAATTATGTAGTTTATCTGTTAATATCTAGTATTTTAATAATATTGTTGAATAAAAATAATATTTATAATATAATGAAATAAGAAAGGATGATATATATGAATTTTGAGTGGTCAACAAATGATATTGCAAAAAAAACTGTTACTATATACAGCACCAATTTGACATTAAATAAAGCAGCTTGTCGTCATTTTGAAGATGTCAATTATGTTTTATTAGGATTAGATCGTAAAAATAATATATTAGGGATCAAACCTGTTGGTAGACAAGAATTAAATGAGGAAATTTATCCCGAAGATCAGTTGCACCGCATCTCAATTGGAAAAAGTTATGGTCGAATATCAAATAAAAATTTTATAAATGAACTATCACAAGAATATAAATTAGATTTAAGTAATAACAAATGTTTTAAATATGATGCTAAATTTGATGTAATACATCAAATTTTATTAGTGAATCTTTAAAGGGGGGATTAAAAATGATACCAATATGGTTAGGGATTACAATTGTCGCTATTATTATTGAAGTAATTACAATTGATTTAGTCAGTGTCTGGTTTGCTGCCGGAAGTATTATTGCCTTAATTGCATGTTTATTAGGTATAGGGCAACCAGTTCAAATCGCTTTATTTATTATTGTTACTGTAATTACTGCAGTTATTGTTAGACCAATCGCTAAAAAATATATGCGTGGTAATATTGAAAGAACAAACTATGATCGTGTAATTGGTAAACATGGTTTGGTAACTAAAACAATTACTGCTGATAATAAAGGCGAAGTTAAAGTAATGTCAACTTTATGGTTAGCATCAAGTATTGACAATACAACAATTTATGAGGGTGATTACTGCGAAATTCTTGCAGTTGAAGGTGCTCATTTAGTTGTAAAAAAATTAGAAGAATAGAGAGGATAAAAAAATGGATGGTATTATTACTATTATTTTATGGGTTTTTCTTGCTTTGATTGTAATTTTTATTATTGCTTCAACGATTAGAATTGTTCCTCAATCAAAAGCATTTGTAGTTGAAAGAATCGGAGCATATAATCGTACTTGTAATGTTGGTTTGCATATATTAATTCCAATTTTTGATCATGTTGCCAATCGTGTTTCTTTAAAAGAGCAGGTTGTAGATTTTGCTCCACAACCAGTAATTACTAAAGACAATGTTACAATGCAAATCGATACAGTTGTTTATTATCAAATAACGGACCCTAGGTTATTCACTTATGGTGTAGACCGCCCAATCAACGCAATTGAAAATTTAACAGCAACAACATTAAGAAATATTATTGGGGATCTTGAATTAGATGAAACACTCACATCAAGAGATATTATTAATTCAAGAATGCGAAGCATTCTTGATGAAGCCACTGATCCATGGGGAATTAAAGTACACCGTGTAGAAGTCAAAAACATTATTCCCCCTCGTGACATTCAAGAAGCAATGGAAAAACAGATGCGTGCTGAACGCGAAAGACGTGAAGCCATCTTACAAGCCGAAGGTAAAAAGACTGCTGCTATTTTAAATGCCGAAGGTGATAAAGAAGCTATGATTTTAAGAGCTACAGCAGAAAAAGAGGCGGCTATTGCTAAAGCCGAAGGTGAAGCAGAGGCTTTAAGATTAGTATACGAAGCCCAAGCCAAAGGAATCGGGTATATCAATCAAGCCAATCCTGATAGTGCTTATGTAACATTACAAGGATTCAAAGCTTTAGAAGAATTATCAAAAGGTGAGGCTACAAAAATCATTATTCCTAGTGAACTTCAAGGTTTGGCCGGTCTTGCCACTTCATTAAAAGAGTTTGTAAGTGATAAAAAAAATAAATAACTAATAAATAGACTATAGTGAAACAAACTAAATTACCTTTATTTAGGACTGCTATAGTCTTTTTTCTAAAAAATTAAGATAAAAAACATTTATTTGCCAATAAATCTATCATTTGTAGAGCAGTTAAATATATAAATCTAATAATTCAAAAATAACTTTTTGATCAATCACTACTTTGAATAATTTATTTTAATATTATCGGTATATAAAAAAAATACCTTCATATATTATATGGGGTGATTAAGATGTGCGGTTTTTTATGTATGTATGATCATAATAATGATTTATCTAATCAAATTCCTAAATTTAATAAAATGTTATCTTTATTAAAATATCGGGGACCAGATGATTATAATGTTTTAAACGATAAACATATTTTATTAGGTCATTGTCGTTTATCGATTATTGATATAAATGGTGGTAAACAGCCTTTCAAATATACTCATAATGGTATTGAATACACCATTATTTATAATGGTGAAATTTACAATATGAATAGTATTAAAGAACAACTAATTAATGAAGGTTTCCATTTTACAAGTCAAAGTGATACTGAAGTGGTTGTTGCTAGTTTTGCAGCTTATGGAACTAGATGTCTTAATTTATTTGATGGAATTTTTTCTTTTATTATTGCTTATCAAGGAAGATTATTTGCTGCACGTGATCAATTAGGAGTAAAACCACTTTTCTATTATCAAAAAAATGATCTTTTTATTTTTAGTAGTGAAATTAAATGTATTTTAATGTATTTACAACAGTGCATAGTAGACAAAACAGGAATAAAAGAATTATTAGGATTAGGTCCAAGTGTATCTCCTGGAAAAACTATCTACAAAGATATCTATAGTTTACGTCCTGGGCATTACATGAATATTTATAATGGTTTTAAAGAAATAAATCGTTATTGGGCTTTGGAACGTTATAACCACAAACGTAATTACAAGGAAACAGTCTATGATATTCGTTCCCTTGTAAATCACAGTATTCAACAACAATTATTAAGTGATGTGCCTGTTTCTTGTATGCTTTCAGGTGGTTTAGATTCGAGTATCATCACAGGGGTAGCCAGCCAGTATGTCTCTAAATTATCGACATACAGTGTTGATTATCAAGATCAAGAAAAATATTTCCAGCCATATGAATACCAAACCACAAGAGATGATCATTATATCGATGAGATGCGTTTGCGTTATAACACTAATCACAAAACTATCACTTTATCGCAAAAACAATTAGTCATGGCATTGAAAGAATCATTGATTGCTCGAGATGCGCCAGGCATGGCAGATATTGATTCTAGTTTCTTATTGTTTTCAAAAGAAATATCTCAGCATCATAAAGTAGTTCTTTCTGGTGAATGTGCAGATGAAATATTTGGCGGATACCCCTGGTTTTATCGTGAGGAATTAACAAGCATTGAAGGTTTTCCATGGATGCGTGAACTAGATAAACGAATGGAACTTTTTTCTGATGAAATAAAAGCTCTTAACATTAAAAATTACGTTTTAAACAAATACCACCAAACCTTAAATGAAATAGATTACCATGATAATACTTTTGAAGATGAAAATAAAAGAAAAATGATTTATTTAAATATGGAATGGTTTATGCAAACCCTGCTAACTCGTTCAGACAGCCAAACAATGCGCAGTTCTATTGAACTTAGAGTTCCTTTTGCAAATAAAGAAATCGTTTCTTATTTATATAATGTTCCTTGGCGCTATATGTACCATAATAATATTGAAAAAGGACTACTTCGCGATGCCTTTAAAGACTTTTTACCAGATGATATTTACGACCGTAAAAAGAATCCTTATCCTAAAACTCATTCACCTCTTTATCGTGATTTAATTGTAGAATTATTGAAGGAATCATTAAAAGATAAAAATAATATTTTATTAAAACTATTTAATTATCAAAAATTAATAGATTTAATTAATTCTGGTGGTGAATCATTTAAATATCCCTGGTTTGGTCAATTAATGACTGGTCCTCAATTATTAGCATACTTTTATCAAATCTATTTATGGGGCAGAATTTATCATATAAAAATAGAACTAGAATAATCTTATGATTATTTTAGTTCTATACATAAATATTCATCTTCTAACTTAACTTTTTTAATAAATTCATTTTCAATAACAATACTTTCATCAGTTACTGTTAAATACGGTAAATCTTTTACTGTCTCCTTCAAAACTTTATTTAAATCAAGATTAATAAACCCATATTTAATTATACCATCAATATCGATAATGATTTCATTTTCTACCCTTATTCGCGCAATTGCTTTTAATTTTGTTTCAATATTATAATAATTTAAATTAGCTTTAAGATGAATATATTTATCAATTCTAATATCAATGTCATTTAATATAATATCCTTATAATCAAATAATTTAGGGTATAAATATTTGCATATCTTTACTAATTCATTTTGATTTATTAACATCTAATCACCTATTTTATACTATGATATATTTAAAAAAATGTGTATAAAAGAAAGACAAAAATGGTTCTATCTTATATATTTTATAAAACCGCTGTAACTGCTGTTATTTATTTAATCATACCATAATTTACGAAAAGCCTGTTTGAAAGCTGCTGATTACATTATCTAATACATAATAAACCACTGGGAATACCAGTGGTTTATTATGTATTATGAATAAAATCTATTTGATGAATCTGAAAAATACAATATATAACATTATATTTTTCAGACTCATTTTTTATAAAATAATATATAAAATCACAAATAGTAATAATCAAACTTATACTAAATGACATAAAACAACTATAAGCAATTATTTTCATGAATAATTTTTAAAATTGTATTTAAAGAACGAGTATCAACTTGACCTGGTGCAGAAGCATCACGATCTTTACCAAATGTAATTGCTGAGCCAAACTGCTCACCTAAAAATCTTGTAGCCATACCCAATTTAGACATTGACATTGTAACAATTGGCTTATCGTATATTTCATTAGCACGTAATGTCATCTCTAAAAGTAACAAGACATCTTTATAATCTTCAGGCATAACAGCTAATTTAATAATATCAGCATCTAGCGAATCCATCTGCTTAGTTTTTTCCAACATTGTATCTAAACTTGGTGTTCTAGTAAAATCATGACTAGACATAATCACTTTACGATTCGCTTCATGAATCATATTATTTAAAGTAATAATCGCATTAGTTCCACTTGATAATTCAACATCATAAATATCAAAAGCTCCACTCTCTAAAGCTAAAGCATAAAGATCGATATATTCTTCATGACTCAGTTCACCCAAGCCTCCCTCTTTAACACTTCTATATGTTAAAATAAGAGCCTGTTTAATTTCTAATGAACCAATCATTTTAAATAATTCAATTAGTTTTTGACAATTAGATATTTCTTTGAAATAATCAATTCTTAATTCAATCAAATCTATCTCAAGATCTTTTAATCTAATCAGATCAGCAATAATAGATTGATGATTATCACTTACAACTGGTATACATATTTTTGGAATTCCTTCTCCAATCAATATATTTTTTACCTTACATATCTTACTCATATGTCATCCCCCTAAAAACCATGTTTAATCTATAATCAAAGCGGTATATATACCTTTTATACTATAACATTATTAAGGATAATATGATACTTTTTTATTAGAAAAAATAAAATTATTTTGTCATTTTGTAATGATATAAAGCTCCGATCATATTAGCTTCATTATAATATTTACAACTCACTACATTTGGTATCAATAACTGGTCACTTTCATTATAAATCTTCATTATCGCCTTTTGAATCTTTTTAATTAAAATATTTTGTCTTGAAATACCACCACCAATACAAATAATCTCAGGATCATAAATATGCTGAAGATTAAATAACTGAACAGCAATATCAAAGCAAAAAGCATCTAAAACCTGGATAACTTTCTCATTATTTTGCTTTACCAGCTCAAAAATTTTGCGTCCATCAATTTTTTCAATTCCCAAAGCCGCTGCTACGCGCCTGCAAAGAGCAGATGTAGATGCAATATCTGACCATGTTAAAAATCGACCGTTACTCTTATCATAATCAACAATAATAGTACTGATTTCTCCCGCAGATAAGCTGGCACCATGGTGAATTTTTCGATCTTTAATAACCGCTCCACCAATTCCTGTTCCCAAAACAACTACTAGAGCATCTTTACAATCCTTAGCATTACCGCTCCAAACCTCAGCTAAACCAGCACATTTAGCATCATTTTCAATTGTTACCTTTACTCCATTACAAACCCTCGATAAAATCTTAGTCAAGCATATTCCCTGTAAATAAGGATAAGCTGTAATCGTTTTAATTATACCAGTCTTTGCATCTATCACCCCAGCACAAGATATGGCAATACCTTCAATATTATAATCACTTTGAAAATAAACATAACTCAACCTATCGATAAATAATTCAAGGTTTGTTAATGAGGCAGTTTCAAATTCCTGTTTACCAATAATTTCATTTTTATTATTTGAATAACAATATTTTACTGCAGTGCCTCCTATATCAAATATTAAATACATTTTCATCACCCTTTTTTATTATAAAACAAAAGAGCCACGATTAACATGACTCAATTTACTAGATGTCTTTTTTTAACATTGTTTTGAACGATAAACCATACAAAATAATAGCTCCAGCAATATAACCAGCCGTTATCATCAATCCATTCAATGTAGTATTAACAGCATAATAACTTACATTAGCAAGTGCCATATCAATGTCAATAGCTTTTGGAATATATAGATTAGTAAATATAGTAAACATACTGTTAGTGCTTTGAGATGATGATAAATCACCAATTAATCCTAAAAAATTATTAAATATCAGCCCAAAATGGTAATTTAAATCAACCAAATATAAATGAAACTGGTTATAATATCCTAATTGCATTAAAATAACTCTAATAATTGGGATAATTCCAAAAATAAATCCACTTAATGCAACCATGATCAATATAGCTGGAACTTTCTTTTTAAAAATCGTTGATAAAAATGTTCCTAATCCCCCAATAATAAAGATTACTAATATTCCATGAACAATAAATAAACAAGTTCCTTTTATAATTAACAATAAAATATCCTTTTCAACTCCACTAAACAAACAAAAGACCATTATAAGCATCGCAAAACTCATTACCAAATATACGATACTTCCTAAAAGCATTCCAATTATTTTACCCATAACTAAATGAACACGTGTAATTTCTTTAGATAATAATAATCTTATTGTTCCTTCATGGATTTCATTTGCAAATAATCCAGAAGAACTATTAGCACTAATAACCCAAATCATTATTCCCACAATTAACATAAAAGCTATTAAACTATATATATTCATAATATTATTAGAAAAACGGTCATAAGTTAATACATTTTTAGATAGATTATTATAAATATATGCTAACAAAAATCCTAGCAGACCACTAATTAAACCGACAATAGCAACGGGAACAGCTTTAAACATTTTAATAAATGTTTTAGACAGTAAAACTTTCATTTTCCTTATCCTCCACAACCTGCTGATATAATTTTTCTAAAGTTATCATTTCTTCTTTAAATAAATCCAATTCCATTTCATTTTCATAAACAAATTTAATAATATTTTGTTTACAAGCCTTCTTATCTTTTGCCACGATCCTAAAAATTCCTTTTTCTAAATTATAACTATAATTATTAATATCCAGATATTCCTTTAATAACTCGTTATTCTTAGTAGATACTAATATTTTTTCCTGATTAAATTCCTGCTGAACAACATCGATAGGCTGGTTTAAGACAACATGTCCTTTGTTGATCATAACGACATGATCAATTATCATTTCCAGCTCACTTAAAACATGAGAACTAATTAATACCGTCATTTTGCGTTTAACAACCAGCTTTTTTAAACTTTGAATTATTTCACTACGACTTGTTGGATCAAGATTAGCTGTTGGCTCATCTAATAATAAAACTTCTGGATCATGAAGCATCGCCTGAATCAAACCAACCTTCTTTTTCATTCCAGTAGAAAACTTAGCTACTTTTTTAAACTGATAATCCAGCAGCCCAAATTCTTTTAATAACTCCTGAGCTCTATTAATTGCCTTATCATATTCCAAATTAGATAACTGTCCCATATAAACAAGATATTCTAAACAGCTCATATCGCTATAAAAATTCGGAAACTCAGGTGAATAGCCCATTAACTTTTTTGCCTCATTTGAACCTAATGGATACCCTTTTATTGATCCACTGCCGCTACTTGGAAATATCAATCCCATTAGCAATGACATAGTTGTCGATTTACCAGCACCATTTGGTCCAATAATTCCATATATTTTCCCGCCATCCAATTCAAAAGATAAATCATCTATGGCTTTAAATGATCCAAAATATTTATTCATATGCTGAACATTAATTATTTTTTGCATACTTTACACCCGCTTTCTTTTCCAAACGATATTTTGGATATATAACAATCAATACGCTCATTAACACAATAATCAATGAAAACAAAATAATTAAATATTTAATTAAAGACGACTTACTGACTTCAACCTGTTTAGTTATATGAGTAATCTTTCCCTGTCCATCATTATAAGAAAAAACTAGCTGATGTTTACCTTGCAATAATTTTAAATCAACCTTTTGATCAGTACTTATTGCAACCAATCTTCCTTGATCATAAACACTTATCATTCCTGATTTTTCACTTTGATACTTAACTGTAATATTGCCACTACGATATTTATCCTGATCAAAGTCAACTAACTTGAAATCACATTGATCATTAAATGCATATAACTGTCCAGCACTATTTTCAATTAAAATTCGTCCATCTTTTAATCCTCTTGCACTGTTAACATCAAGTTGACAGCCGGCAACCAAAACTTCGTTTTTATAATCATAAATCTGATTATAAGCACTATCTTTGACAATGATTTTACTCTGTCCCTGAACCGGAATAACAATGAAGTCATACAAATTAAAATTATCCAAACTGCATATTTTTAATTCTTTTAAGCTTTTTCCATCCAAAATTCTAAATTTAGCATAATTCTCACTATTACTATAATCAAAATAAATATAACCTAATTCATTAGTTCCATCATCAGTTATATCCTCTAATTGATAAATCATATTACCATCATCAACAAAATTTATTGGAATAACTTCTTCTAAAACAGCTGGTGAACTATTTTGATCATATTCATCTCCATTCCTAGAAATTTCGCTTATTACACTGCCATCTTTACCACTTATTAATCTTTGTTTACCCTCTGGAGTATTAAAAATTAAATCATCACTACCATCTCGATTAAAATCTAGTTGTGTAAAAACAAAAGATTCTCCCCAATCATACACTCCTTCTTCCATTAAATTAAAGCGTACTGATAAATCATTAGGATTAATAACCTGATAATATTGATAGCCATTACTATTTCGAGCATTAATAACAAACTGATTAACACCTTTATGATCCAAATCACCAATAATTTTAACCTGCTGATTATTCAATAAATTTTTATCATATTTTTTTACTATATTCGTTTTTTGATAACTAATATCAAAACCATTCTTGTTTGAATGATACACACTCATCTCTGTTTCACCAACACTGACTAGATCACTTATACCATCATTATTTAAATCTCCAACATCAATAATCGTACCATTATCCTCAACTATTTGATTATATTGTGATTTATAAGCAAATGTACTACCATCAATTATTTTATCATCTACTAATATTTCTTTTTTTCCATCATTGTTTAAATCACTAAAATAACTAATCTCACTACCAATTAAATAATTTTCAAAATATTTATTGTTTTCATCCAAACCTTTTTCTAATAATACTTTCTTATCATTAATAATACTGCCATCACTTACATTAATTATTAAAATATGGCTTGCAGTAACCATCTTATGATCATTTACTTCATTAACTAACAACAATATTTGATTACTATTACGATCATAGTTAATTGCCTCAAAACCATTATTAAGATAACTGTCAGGTACATTTACCCGCATCAATATATCATCTTTACCATTTAACCCCAGTTTATAGATTTCATCAATTCTACCATTTTGATTGCTCGAAACTAACATTCCATCATTTAAATCAACGATCTTATTAATAATTTTAGAACTACCTAAAGAACTAATTGTCTTTAAATCCTCATATAATATATAACTGCTGCCATCATTTATTTGTAACAAATAATTATTTTCATATTTTCTGATTCCTACTTTAACATGTTCTGATCCAACTCCCAAATTCTTTAAACCATTTTGAGCCAGCAGTTTACCCTCATCAAGAGAATAAACACAAATTCTTAATACTCCCTTGTTGACATTGCTTACAATAGCGAGGACTTCCTGCCCTTGATAAGTAGTTAAAACAGCATTTGAACTATCTAAATTATATTGTTCTAATTTTATCTTAGTTTTAATTTTTAAATCATCTGTGTTAATCAATAATAACGTTGGCTCAATTCCTTTACTAACTGCATCAAATTCATTCATCGAATAATAATCTTGATCTCCTAAATATGCTTCCACAAGCATTAAATTGTCTTTGATCATTTTCATTTTATAACCATTAAAAGCTTTAGAAAAAACTCCTGTTGTAAAAACTCTTTCTTTTTCTTCATCTCGGTTATATCCAGTTTGCTCAGTCAATCGCTTACCAAGTTCATCCTGATCTATTATTCCTAATTCCAATTCTTTTATAATACTTCCATCACTAGAATTAACTTGATAAATTTTATCTGCTTCACTACTTACATATAATTTATCATCCAAATACAAAAGATCCCATAAATTTAAATTCACTTTCTGTTTTTCACCATCGTGATACTTAATTTTAACATCCATCGGTTCAATAAACGATTGTCGATAATTTTCATTACCATTAGTCTTATCAATACTAACTAACTGCCCTTGTTGAGTAGTAAAAATAAGCTGTTTGTCAACTATTATCATCTTCCAAATATTATCTGGCTCTTCATGATCAAACAAAATGTCTTTTTTATTAGTATCAATCGCTAATAAATGGTGATCATAAACTAAATAGATTATATTTTGATCACTTAATATTTCCCTAATAATTGAATTTTCGGTAATTAAATTATTATTTTCATCAACATTTTTATGTGTTAATGCCAGTTCATAAAGAACTTTAGAATTTTTTGAACTAATTATTTTAAAATTACTATAACCGCTATTTACCTTTACATATACAGCAATATCTTTTATCCCATCATTATCAATATCCTCAACAACTTCAAAACGCTTAATAGGATGACCAATATTAATTATAAAATCCTCATTATCTATAAATTTTAAGCCCTTATCATTAGCTATCATTGTTCCTTTCAAATCATCACTAAGAATAACATCTTTTGCTAAACAATCCCCTTTAACCTCATCGCCCTGACTATAGGCTTCAATACTGGTAGCTTTATTGGCTGCTTTAATAGGTAACGGTATAATAAGTATCAATACCATTACCAAAGATAAAATTTTTTTCATGATATCCACTCCTATCTGTATTATCTTAACTAGTACAGTTTAATTATATCATCTTGCTAACTGTATTACAATAGATAGTACACTTATATTATAATATGATGTCTGATTTTATAGATCTATGATATAATTTAAAGCAAGAGATATAAAAACAATGAAAGGTGGATTAATATGAAAAAGATACTCAGTGTTTTTATCTTTATCTTTTTATTTACAGGCTGTAAAACAAGTAATAAAATTGAACTCGATGCAGTTAACAAAATCGATTTAAAACTAACAAATGAAAATGGTTTAATCGAATTGGAGTTAAACCATGATGAGACAAAAAAATTTATCGATTTGATCAATAATCTCATAGTAGAAAAAATAGCCTTTCAAGATATAACAGGATGGAATCTTTATGCTCGTGGATTAGATAATGATAATAATGAAATTTTTAAAGTTTCATTTATTGCTAATTTAATTAATGTAAATAATACCTGGTATCAAACCAATCAGGACAGTCTAGAAAAAATTAGTGATAATTACAAGTAATTTGACATTATTCCCCAGGAAATATCTTATAATATTGCTATTAAATAATGAGTAATAATGATAGAATATATATATAGGGTTCATTCGATTTATATAATATTTTTAGATTCATTAAAAAAGGAGGTTAAAATTATGGATCAATTACTTAAAGAAATCGAAGCAGCAAAAAAAAGCAATAATAAATTACTATTAATTATTGGTACTCCTGGTAGTGGTAAATCTAAACTCATCCATGAATACAGTAAAGAAAGCGGCATTCCTATTTTAAATTTAGATAATATTTTTAAAGATACTTCTACCGACTTAATTAAAGTAATGAATGATTTTTTAGCAACTTATGATAAAGATGTATTATTATTAGATAACAAGCGAATTCTTTATACTAAAGATTCTAATATTGATATGTTAGCTTTTCTAAAAGAATTAGCAAATAAAGTCGTTGTTGTTGCTACATGGAATGGAAAAATTGAGAACGATAAATTAATTCATATTCGTTCTAAATTACCTACTGATTTGACTTATTCACTAACTGATGAAAATATAAAATTCATCCAAAAATAATATACATTTTTCTAAAATGCTTTAGATTATTGACAAATTAAAGTAAAACAACTTTCTAATAAAAGTGGTTTTACTTTTTTACTTTGATTTTATATTTAAATTATCAAAAATAATTCACCAATAAAACAAAAAAGATAAGCACCATTGGTTACCTTATCTTTTCATTTCTTTAATAACTTTTTGACGAGTAAACTCTTCTCTTTCCTTTTCTTCTAACGCTTCAGTAATAACTTTGATCGTTGATTCAAAACGAGGGATTGAAATATTTTTCAAAGCATTAGCACGTTTTTGTGTTTTACGAATTGTATTAGCCAAACGATAAACACTATTTTCTACCTCTGCCAACAAAACTGTTAATTGTTTTACATTGTAAAAACAATTATACGCATAATCTACTTTCGAATTAGAACGCTCAATATCGTATGTCATCTTTAAGGGTTGTTTATTATAAGAAATTTTAGGAATTTCTACTCCCATAACACTACGATATGCAATTGAGATTCCATAATCCTCTGGAGTACTATTAACAATATCGCTAATCAATCCCATTGAAATATTTGCTTCTTGAAGCGCATCATATGCTTCTTGATATGAAGAAGTAATTTGATCACGGATAATTTTTACATCATCCAGCAAAGTCATCATTTCTTTGATTAAAACATTTCGTTTCTTGTCCATTAGATTATATCCCAGGTTTGCAAGCTGCAATGATTTTTTCATTGCAATCAAATTACCTTTTGTAGGAACTACTTTTAAGGCCATGACTAGTCACCTTCTTCTTGTAATTCTTTAATAATCTTCTTTTCTTTAATATTAAAACGCTCTGCTGCTTTTTCATGATTATAATATTGATCTAATAAAGCATTATCCAAACGATCCAAAGCCTCTCGAGGCAAAACAGATACTAAATCCCAACCTAAATCTAATGTTTCTTCAATACTACGATTAGCATTAAAGCCCTGGTTGATAAAATACTCTTCAAACAATTTACCAAAAGTAATATATTTTTTATCCATATCTGATAATTCATCCTCACCAATAACTGATGTCAATGAACGGACATCTTGAACATGAGCATAACACGCAAATAACTGATTAGCAATATCTTGATGATCAGATCGTGTATACCCTTCACCAATACCATCTTTCATTAAACGACTAAGTGATGGTAATACTCCAACTGGAGGATAAATGCCTGCTGAGTTCAAGTCAACATCTAACGTAATCTGCCCTTCAGTGATATAACCTGTTAAATCTGGTACAGGATGGGTAATATCATTATTAGGCATAGTTAAAATCGGTATTTGAGTTACTGATCCTTTAGCATCTTTGATAATTCCTGCCCTTTCATACAATGAAGCTAAATCTGAATACAAATATCCAGGATATCCCTTACGACCTGGAATTTCTCCTTTACTTGAGGAAAATTCTCGTAAAGCCTCACAATAAGAAGTGACATCACTATAAATTACCAATACATGCATATCCTGTTTAAACGCTAAATATTCAGCAGCAGTTAAAGCACAACGTGGTGTTAAGATACGTTCAATGATTGGATCATTTGATAAATTTAAAAACATCACTACTCTTTCCATAACACCAGCTTCTTTGAAACTGCGTTTAAAATATTCAGCAACATCATTAGTAACTCCCATTGCCGCAAAAACAACAGCAAAACCTTTACCAGATTCATCAGCAATTTTAGCCTGTTTAACGATTTGTACTGCTAAACGATCATGAGGTAAACCAGATACTGAGAAAATTGGTAATTTTTGTCCTCGAATCAAAGTCGTCAAACAATCGATTGAAGAAATTCCAGTATTAATATAATTACGTGGATATACTCTTGATACTGGATTTAATGGCAGTCCATTAATATCCATTTGAGCCTTGGCATATACTTCACCTAAACCATCGATTGGACGACCAGCTCCTGAAAAAATTCTTCCTAAGATTTCTTTAGAAACAGGTAATTCCATTGGTTTACCTAACAAACTAGTTTTTGTATTTTCAAGTGATAAGCCATTAGTTCCTTCAAATACTTGAATAACAACTTTTTCACCTTCAATTTGAACAATTCGGCCTGCTCGACTTGTTCCATCTTTTAATTGAATTTCAACCATTTCGTCATATGAAGCACCTTTAACGTGGTCTAAAACGACTAATGGTCCATTAATTTCATTTAATCCTACATATTGTAGTGACATAATCATTTTCCTCCTACGCTACTGATTTAATTGCTTCATCAATATCTTGATAATAAGTATCTAATTTATCAATATTATTATTAGGCACATCATATTTCATCTTAATTACTTGATCAAAGATACCTGTATCCACAATCCGTCTTACAACTTTACCTTGATTAACCGCTTCTTTACAACGTTTATTTAAATACAAGATTACTTCCATCATTTTTAACTGCTTTTCCATTGGAACATAAGTATCATCTTTATGAAAAGCATTTTGTTGCAAATAACCAACGCGAATCACTTTAGCAACTTCGATAATTAGTTTTTGATCTTCTGGTAAAACATCAGGTCCCATTAATTGAACGATTTCGTTTAATTTTGCTTCCTCTGCTAAGATATAAGCAATTTCCTGACGATCACTAACAAATTTAGGGCTAACGTTTTTACTGTACCACTTCTCTAAATCATAAACATAGTCACTATAACTTTGTGTCCAGTTGATAGCAAAATAGTGACGAGCATATGCTAAAGCTTTATCAAGTGCCCAAAAACAACGAACAAAACGTTTTGTATTTTGAGTAACTGGTTCCGAAAAATCAGCGCCTTGTGGTGAGACCGCACCAATAATTGATACCGAACCTTCTTTCCCATTTAAAGTTTCCATATATCCAGCCCGTTCATAAAATTGTGATAAACGTGATGGTAAATATGCTGGAAATCCTTCTTCTGCCGGCATTTCTTCAAGACGCCCAGAAATTTCACGAAGTGCTTCTGCCCAACGTGAAGTTGAGTCTGCCATGATTGCCACATGATATCCCATATCACGATAATATTCAGCTAAAGTAATTCCTGTATAAATACTTGCTTCACGTGCTGCCACTGGCATATTTGAAGTATTAGCAATCAGCACTGTTCTATCGGTAAGAGGTTTGCCGCTTTTAGGATCAATCAATTCACTAAATTCTTCAAGAACCTGCGTCATCTCGTTACCACGTTCTCCACAACCAACATAAACAATAATATCCGCATCACACCATTTTGCGATTTGATGCTGTGTCATTGTTTTCCCAGTTCCAAAACCACCAGGAATCGCAGCGGTCCCTCCCTTAGCGATTGGAAATAAAGTATCAATAACCCGCTGTCCTGTTACCAGAGGAATTGCTATTGGTAATCTCTTCATTACAGGACGAGCTTGTTTGATTGGCCATTTTTGACACAATGTACATTCTATGATCTTTCCATTTTCATCTTCAAGTTTCATAATTGTATCATTAATCGTATATTGACCATTTTTGACCACTTCGATAACTTTACCACTAATCAATGGACTAACCATACATTTATGAATTATTAAATCAGTTTCTGGTGTTGTTGCATATATATCGCCACCTTTAAGCTGATCTCCAGCTTTAACCATCATGGTTACATCCCACTTTTTATTTATATCTAAAGAATCAACATTACTTCCAGCCTGGATAAATGCCCCTGATTCTTTTTCAAGAGCTTTTAAAGGACGTTCAATTCCATCAAAAATATTTCTCAAAATTCCTGGACCTAACGTTGCACAGATTGGTGAATGTGTTGAAACAACTGGTTCACCAGGCTTAAGACCTGTAGTAGTCTCATATACCTGAATAGTAGTGAATTCCTTTGAAATAGAAATTACTTCACCCATCAATGAATTATTACCTACATATACCATCTCCAACATTGAAAAAGATACTGTATCTTTTACTTTTACAACAGGTCCATTAATCGAATAAATTACATTATTGTTCATATATTAACCCCCTGTCTATTTAATCATTAATCCTGATGTTTTATAAAACCAATCCTTTTGGCTTTCTAAAGCAGAGTCTAATGATTCATCAACAACTACATTAGTTACTTTATTTTTAATAATAAAACCACCAATCTTAATTTTATCGCTTGTTTTAACTTCTAAAGCAATACCATAAGCTTCTATTAATTCATCTTTATATTTCATATCTTCTTCTCTAAGCTCAAGAATTGAATCTTCCATTTGATATAGTTTACAAATTTCTTCCATATGCTTAATAAGATATTTTTGATAATCTTTACTACTTACAAATGTAACCAGTTTATCTTTAGCTTCTTTAAAAATATTTGTTACATACTCATCTCTTTTTACAACTAATTTTTTAGTTTTTTCCTCTTGAGACAAAGAAGCTTCGACACTTGCACTTGAAGAAATCTCTGCCAGTTCCTTGGCTAAAAGAGCTTCCGCATCTTTTTTAGCCTCAGCCTTAATTTGGTTATACGCCTCTTCTTCAAGCTGTTTTGCTTCTGCTAAAATTCTTTCTTCTTCAAGACTAGCCAGTCTTTCAATCTCTTCTTTCATATAAAGAAATACTTGTTCTTTCTTTTCCATAGCATTCCCCTTCTATAACTTCACACCAATTGCTTCAGAAACATATTTATCGATGGTTTCACCAATTTTTGATTCACCATGACGATCAGGTATTTCTACAAGCAGCGGCTTTTGTTGTTTTAACTTAATTTCCGAGATAACATCAGGTGCAAGTTCAATTAAATTAGTAGTAATCAAGATGATTCCAATCGAATCATCTTTTAATTTTGTTTCTAGTAATTCAAGAAACTCTCTTCTTTTATGAACTACCTCCCCTTCGATTCCTACTAGTCTAAGCCCAACTTGAGTATCGATATTATCACTTATACAATAAAATCGCACAATAATCACATTCTTTCGATTAGATTTTGTTGATAATCAAAATAGAAATTAATAACCCGTAAATTGCAACCCCTTCACCTAAGGCTACGAAAATCAATGATTTACCAAAGTTCTTTTCATTTTCAGAGAATGCTCCAATTGCAGCAGGAGCAGCAGCAGCAACTGCAATCCCAGCACCTAATGCTGATAAACCAGTAGCTAAAGCAGCAGCAACGAAACCTAACCCTTGAGCAATCGTTCCAGTAATAACTGCTGTTTCCTCAGCGTATACGCCATTAGTTATAGCAGCTAAATATAATGCCAAACAAACAGCCCCGGCAAAACCAGCAATATGTGATGCAAGTCTGATCTTTGCACTTTTTACACTTACCTTTCCTGTAAATACTTTAATTAATGGTAATGATAATAAAATAACTACTAATGCTGGTAAAATAAATTCTAAAACTGTCATAATAATTTCCTCCTAAACTTTTATTCCTCTTTAATAGTTTTAAATGGTATACCGTTTCCTTCATAATATCTACTGAACATTTCATAGAATTCTAAACGTAAAACCTGAATACCCACAATCAATCCTTCTAAGCACATTACAAAAATATTACCAAATATAATAACGGCTAATTCACCAACGCCTCCAACCATTTCCGCTAGAGTATATACAACCAACATCATTCCGGCATGTGATAATACAAATCCTCCTACCCTTAAAAATGACATCGTGTTAGTGATAAAAGATAAAACTACCTCAAATAATTCAAAGAATCCTTCTACAAAGAAAGCCCCAAATCCATTTGGAAACATTACTTCATGTTCTTCAAATTTTCTTATTAATGGCTCTTTTAGAAAAATTAATAATAATGGAACCACGATTAATCCAATTACATAAATCATATTAACAAAATCTAATCCTAAAAACATATTTAATACTAAACCTAAAATAGAGATATAAAATACTAATCCACAAACCCCATTCTGGCTTAAAACAGCTTCACCAATATTTTTCTTTTTCAAATTCAAAACAACATTAAATGACATTGAAATAATGATTAAAATAATTCCTAGACAAATCGCTGCCATTAATAATGTCATTGTATTATCAGGTGACATAGCATTAAACATCGGAATCAAAATTTCTTCATTCCCAAATACCGATCCAAAAAACACTCCAAATAAAGCACTCGAAATTCCTAAACGAATTCCTACTGCACCCAATTGTAAACCAAACTTTTTATAAGCAGCATATCCAACTAGTGAAAGAATAATTCCCTGTCCTACATCTCCAAACATTATTCCAAATAACAAAGTATATGATAATGAAACTAACAATGTTGGATCAGCATCATTATATTTAGGCACACCGTACATTTCTACAAACATTCTAAATGGTCGTGAAAACCAGTTGCTTTTAAGCAATGTTGGCGGTGATAACCGTACATCACTATTAGCCGCCTTTATGTCAACAGTTACTGACTCAATAGTTTCAAAATCTTCCTTAAATTTTTTCACACTTTTACTCGGTACAAAACCATTTACTGTAAGCTTATCTCCAATTACAACAACGTATTTTTGCATAACATATACATCATTTAGATGCTTTGCAATTGTATAAATTTCGTTAAGTTTATCTTGTTCATTTGCAAACATCTTATCAATGCGCATCTTGAGCTTTTTACAGTGCTCAATTGCTGCATTTGCCTCTTCCTGAATCTCACTGATTGCCAGTTCAGGTGAACCATGAACAAAAGCTGGAATATGAATTCGTTCAAAATATAACGATGAAAAGATATTATCAACCTCTGGTGCATCACCAGGAGTTGTAATATACATACACCAGATATATTGATTATCATTATGAAATGCTTTAAATATAAATGGTAATGACTCATAATAATCTAATTTCGAAACATTATTTGCTGGAATCTTACCAAACCTTACTTGAAGATAATTGCAGCTAAATAAATCATCAAAATCCACATCAATATCAGCTACATGCTGTAATTGAATAACGGCCTCTTGATTTTCAATAATCATTTGATCAAGTTGAACCTTTACAGCATCAATACGTTCAACATCAAGTAATAAATCATCTAGATACTCTTTAACCCGTAATACATTAATTTGATTAGTTTTTACTGGCACTTCTTCAAGCTTAAAATTATATTTATTTGCTGCATCATTTAAACGTACCAGAATTTCTTCATAAAGATTATCTTGATTATAAACACTAAGTCCCGTTACACTATCTATAAACTTAGAAGCCAGCTCAGGATGAAAATCATCATGGCTAAAAAGTTTTAATAAAACTTCATTGTAACGATACTTATCAAAATTAATACTAACCAGGTTTAATCTTGAAATTGCCATTATATCCCTCCTATATCTTAATTGACTTCCGTGTAACTTTTTTTGCAATTATCAATATAACCATAACAATAACCCAAATACTAAATCCAAACAGGAATGTATGAATAATATGCACTGGTAAATTTGCTAAGGGCTTATATAATTCAATTTGATAAAATACAGTCCCATAAAATATTCCACCCGCTAAAATCGCTACTCCTATACGTTTTAATATTTCACCAAAATTATTGGATTTTTTAATTGTTACTAATAATCCTAACCCTATTAATAAAGCACCTAGACCAATATCCCCAACACATACTGCACTAATTACCATTGAAAATATAGCAATCAAAGCAGTTGGATCGAAGGTATCTCCTAATGTAACGCTTAAAATATTTTCAAACGGCTGAAATAATGAATTATTTTTTACCAATACTGGTGCTACAATATTCCTCTTTTCATAAATATTAACAGGTAACTCAATTACTTTAATACTATTAATCTCACTAAATTTAGCTTGAATTTCTTCTAAGTCAAAACTACTAAAAGTATAAATTGCTGCCTTTTGTGAAAAATCAACAACATAACAACATTTATCATACAACCTTTTAAGATTATACAATCTTGTAAACATCTCCAATATCTCATTTCGATATTTGTTTCGTATTTCTTCAAGTTTTAAATCCATTTTTTTAATATACTGCTCCATAGCTGCTGATTCTTCAATCAATTCATTAATTGCTTCATGAATTTTTCCATGTGCAAAACCAGGTAAACTAATTGATTCAAATGACATCGAAGAAAACGCATTATCAATTTCTGAAATATTATTTGTAAGACCTGCATAAACGATCCATACATATTGTTTTGAACGATTTAATTCTTTAAATATGAATTCATAATCACGATAATATTGTATCTTTGCAAAATCCTCAACTGGAATTTTACCAAAACGACAAGTAATATACTTAGTATTTTGAACCTCATCTACACTTATCTTTGACTCTTCAAGATCCTTCAACAAAATAATCGCTTCATCGTTTTCATCTTTTTCTTTGATAATTCCTTCTTTAATATTGATAATATTATCAATTTGATTATTAATATCATTTATTAATTTGTTTGTATCATCCAAATTAATTTCTTTAAACTCATTATCTTGAACATTACTATCAAGAGTCAAACGATTTAAAATATGATAGATATTATCAAGTGGTTCATTATATGGATTAACTACATCCATAATCGATACCCCTTTAACATTATTAACTATTTTTTTAGAGTCTTGAGGAATCATTTCATCTTGATACTCAGTCATCTTAATCAACACTTTCATTAAATCTTTATGTTCAAAAGAAATATTAAAGAAATGTGTTTTTATAATAGCCATTCATTAATCCCTCCTATGCAAAGATTAGCATCTCTTCAATGCTTGACGCATCTCTTTTATATCTAATTCCTTCAATAATATGTTTTAAATTATCAATTTCAACCTTCTGCAAGATTGAATACGTTAAATAAACTAGTGGTGCATCACCAGAAAAGCGCATATATCGTTTTGCAATATTATATTTAATCTCTTCTACATAGTATTCAATATAAGCATAATCTCTATCTCCAAGATATAACTTATATTTAGAATTAGCTAGTAATTCCAATAATTCTTTAGCACTGCGAGCTTCAATCAATGAATCTAACATCGTTTTAGAGATTCTACAATGCTCTAAATATAAAGAATTTCTAATTGTTTCATTCGATTCCTTAAAATATTTTTTAAATCGATAAATTTTAGTAACGTTAGCCAGTTCAATTGATGTCGATAAAACATCTAATAATTCTTTTTGTTCTTTACCTTTAAAATTCTTTTTAATAGCATCTACATAAGTATCATAATACAGAGATTTTAACTGTCGTTCTAAAGAATTGATATCTATTGGTGCTACAAAATCAAAGTCATCCAACACTTTATAATACCTAGTATTTCTTAAATAAGCTACTAGATCTTTATAATTATCAACATTAATCAAACCATAAATATTAAAACTCATTTTATTTGCTAGATAATCAGGTATCTCTAAAGAAAAACTTGCTTGATCTTTTTTCTTAATACTGACAACCTTATCAACAATTAATTGTACCTCAATTCCAATAACTTCCTGATTATAAAAATCCTGGTTTTTTTTTGGTGCATACTTCATTAATCTAGCACAGCGTTCAAAATATTCCCTGTTTAAAGCAGCTTCTAACTGACGACGATGAACATTTCTAACATTAATATCTTGTAAAACACCACTATACTTTGTCTGCGACTTTAAATATGTTACCATTTCACCAAGCGTCTGCTTCCGGCACAAGTCACTATAGCCTTCTTCACAGATACGGTAACCATACATCGCTTTAGCCTTAGCACATAGTGCATTTGACGATAAAGCCATACCTTCACCTTCTTACTTTAAACATCTTTTAACAATTTCATCTACCCATTTATCTCTATTTTGATTATAAAGATTTTCTAAATTTGTTAGTGTGTCTTTATAATCCTGATCGAGCTGCTTAGCATCTTCTTGATTTTTATTCATTAATTCTATTTTATACTTTTCAATCTTTTGATTTTGTTCAGCAACAAAACCATCATATATCTCTTTTCTTTTTTCATTCATATTTGTCTGCGCATCCAACTTTTTAGTCTTTGCAATTTCAACACGTTCAACACATTTACGGTCTATTTCCACTAACCTTTGAATTACATCATCCACGGTATAACCCCCTTTATCTGAAATAAGTATACTCCGAAATTAAAAAAATGCAATGATAAAAATCTATCAATTTAAAAATTTCGTCATTTTCGCTGTAACCCTAGTTATACAAGGAGTTACAAAGAATATCATAATCATATTTTTACTTTTAAAATAACTAATATACATTTTTTTAACACGTTTATTATAACGCTTGATTAAAGAAAATCACTAGACAATTTCTCTAGTTTGTCTAATAAAAAATTATAATATTTATTATTTCCACCAATCTATCTGATTACATCAGATTTTAATTTTATTCAACAATTCCTAATTATTTTATAAATATGATGTAAAAAAAATTTTGTGTCGTACAAAAGCATATTATCCTTTTATAATTAAATTTTTAATAAAAAATTTTTTTATCCATTGAGGGTACTAAATAGTTGTGATAAAGTAATACTAGTGAGGTTGTAAAAATGGTAAAAGAAAATATAAAAAAATTACAAAATTTAATGAAAAAAAAAGGAATTGATATTTATATTGTTCCAACTAGTGATTTTCACCAAAGTGAATACGTTGGTGAATACTTTAACGGACGTAAATTCTTATCTGGATTTACTGGTTCTGCCGGCACTTTAGTTGTCAGTCTAGACGAAGCTCGTTTATGGACTGATGGGCGTTATTTTATTCAGGCCGAGCAGCAGTTAGAAGGTAGTGGGATCGCTTTAATGAAAATGACAATGCCGGGTGTCCCTACTATTAAAGAATATTTAGATCAAAATATCAATAAAACTGTAGGATTTGATGGACGAGTGATGTCAGCACAGGAAGTCGAGCATTTGAATAACAAATTAATCACTAATGTTGATTTAGTTGATGAAATTTGGAATGAACGACCAAATATTTCACAAGAACCAGCTTATCTATATGATGAAAAATATTGTGGCGAATCTAGAATTTCAAAATTACAGCGTTTACGTAAAGCACTAGATGATTGTGACCACCACATTATTACAAGTCTAGATGATATCGTTTGGTTATTTAATATCCGTGGTAATGATGTTGAATGTAATCCTGTAGTCCTAGCATATGCTCTTATTAATAAGACAGATGCTATATTATACGTTCAAGATAATGTCATCGATACTAAAACAGAAGCTATTTTAAAAAGAGATGGTATTAAAATCAAAGAGTACAATGATATTTATGAGGATGTTAAAAAGTTAACTGGTAAAGTATTATTAGATAAACAAATCGTTAATTATCAAATTTATAGTAATTTAAACTGTGAAATTAAAAACATGATGAATCCAACTCAGTACTTTAAGGCAATAAAAAATGAAACTGAAATAAAAGCTACTAAAAATGCTCATATCAAAGATGGTGTTGCTATGACAAAGTTTATGTACTGGTTAAAAACAAATGTTGGAAAAATCGAATTAGATGAAATTTCAATTAGTGATAAATTAACTGCTTTTAGAAAAGTTCAAAATGATTTTCGTGATTTAAGCTTTGATACTATTTGTGGTTATAAAGCTAATGCTGCTTTAATGCATTATAAAGCTCAGCCTGGTAAATGTGCAAAAGTAACAAATGAAGGAATGTTATTGATTGACTCTGGTGGTCAATATTTAGACGGTACGATCGATACGACAAGAACTTTTGTTTTAGGACCTATCAGTGACCAGGAAAGACGTGATTTTACGATTGCTTTAAAAGCTATGATGCGCTTACAAGCTGCTCATTTTGTAGCTGGTACAACAGGACCAAATTTAGATATTTTAGCTAGAGGAATTGTTTACGAATATAATTTAGATTATCGCTGTGGAACTGGTCATGGCGTTGGTCATTACCTAAACGTTCATGAAGGACCAAACGGATTTAGACCGCATGATCGTCCTGGCTGGGCACCAATGTGTGCTTTTGAACCAGGGATGATCACTACTGATGAACCAGGTATTTATATTGAAGGAAGTCATGGCGTTCGCCACGAAAATGAATTATTATGTGTTGAAGTCACTAACAATGAATATGGACAATTTTTAAAATTTGAGCCAATTACGATGGTTCCTTTTGATTTAGATGGTTTGGATCTTAAATTATTATCAGATCATGAAATTAAACAAATCAACGACTATCAACAGCTAGTTTTTGATCATGTTGCACCATATCTATCTAATGAAGAAAGAACCTGGTTACAAGCAAACTTATTAATTAAAAACTAATTATTTTGAAGCCAAATAACTGGCTTCTTTTATTATAAAAAAGCAATATTATTAAAAGTAATAATATTGCCCCTATATTTTAACTTCATTATCAATGATTTGATATTCAATCACTTTTCCTTGTTTTAGTGACTCTTGAACATTGATCAAACGCTGATTAGCTGAACCTCTATACAATAAAGCTAAACTTTTTTTATCCTGTTCAAATTTACCATCGATCAACATATCACATAACTGTAATAGCTCTTTCTTTTTAGCATCTTTAAGTATTTCTTCATAAGTAAAACCACTATAAACAACGATATTTAATCCCATTGCTTTAACCTCTTTACATATTTCTACTAGTGGATCAACTTGTAACATTGGTTCTCCACCAGATAAAGTTATTCCGTCCAATAGTGGATTAGCAGTTATTTCTGATAAAATATCTTGAATATCTTTTAAATAGCCACCATTTATATCATGACTTTTAGGATTATGACAACCGCTGCAATTATGAAAACAACCCTGAGTAAAAATTGTATATCTAAGTCCTGGCCCATCAACGATTGAATCATCAACAGTTCCAAATAAACGAACCTTCATTATTCAATACCGTGTTTAACGCGCTCTTGTTCTTCAGCTTTTTTTCCATCATTAAATCGTTCTAAAGTTCCAACTAAATAACCGGTAATACGACGAATTCTTTCAAAACCATGATGTTCCTCTTCACTTCTTCCACATAACGGACAAATATCATCAATAATTCCATTATAACCACAAACAGGATCACGATCTACAGGATGGTTTATTGCTCCATATCCAATTCCATTATCATGCATTGCCCGAACTATTTTTTCAAACGCTGCTAAATTTTTAGTTGGATCACCATCCATTTCTACATAACTTATATGTCCACCATTAGTTAAAGCATGATATGGTCCTTCTAATTTTATTTTCTTAAAAGCACTAATAGGATAATACACCGGAATATGAAAACTATTAGTATAGTAATCTCGGTCTGTAATTCCTTCTAATTTTCCAAACAGTTTTCTATCCATTCTCACAAAACGACCTGACAATCCTTCGGCTGGTGTTGCAATCAAACTAAAGTTCAAATTATATTTCTTTGTCGCCGCTTCCATTGCTTTAGACATATGTCCAACTATCTGCAGTCCTAAAACTTGAGCCTGCTCACTTTCACCATGGTGAACACCAATTAAAGATTTTAAAGTTTCAGCAAGCCCGATAAAACCTACCGTCAATGTCCCATGCTTTAAAACTTCACGAACTTCATCATCCGCTTTCAATTTATCACTATCTAGCCAAACACCTTGCCCCATTAAAAAAGGATAGTTTCTAACTTTACGACGGCATTGAATTTCAAAACGTTCTAGAAGCTGTTGAATACACAACTCTAACATCTCATCTAATTTATCAAAAAATTTATTAACATCGCCATTAGCATAAATTGCTAGTCTTGGTAAATTAATTGATGTAAAGCTTAAATTACCACGCCCAAAACTAATTTCTTTCTCTTTATCATAAACATTTCCCATAACTCTTGTTCTACATCCCATATAGGCAATTTCCGTTTCTGGCGTACCTTTATAATATTGTCGATTGAAAGGCGCATCAATAAACGAAAAATTAGGAAATAACCGTTTTGCAGAGGTTTTACATGCTAATTTAAACAAATCATAATTTGGCTCTCCTTCATTATAATTAATCCCTTCTTTAACTCTAAAAATTTGAATTGGGAAGATCGGTGTTTCACCATGCCCTAAGCCCGCTTCTGTAGCTAATAAAATATTACGCATTACCATTCTACCTTCACTTGATGTATCCATACCATAATTTATGGAACTAAATGGTACTTGCGCCCCAGCCCTTGAATGCATCGTGTTCAAATTATGAATAAAGGCTTCCATTGCCTGATAAGTTTCTTTATCTGTTTCTTTATAAGCACTTGAAATTGTAAAATCAATGATTTCATCAAGTATCGATTCATCAATATTATTCGCAATTAAAATTTCTTTTAGCATTTGATTAAATTTTAGATCAACATCTAAAGTCGGCTGTAACTGTATTTGTTCCTTAACAGAAACAACGATTTTATCACCATCCAATTTTGCAAGCAAAGTTATGGCTTTAGCAAGATTATCATAAAAATGTTTTATATAAGACTTTTTAACTCCTGGTGCCATCCCATAATCAAAATTAGGAATAGCTTGCCCGCCATGTTGATCATTTTGATTTGACTGGATTGCAATACAAGCAAGAGCTGCATAAACACTAATGCTATTAGGTTCCCTTAAAACTCCATGTCCTGTAGAAAATCCTTTTTCAAACAATTTAACAATATCAATTTGACAACAGGTTGTTGTCAAAGTCAAAAAATCCATATCATGAATATGAATATCACCATTAATATGAGCACGCGCATGTTTAGGGTTTAACACAAACATTTCATTAAACTGTTTTGCCGCCTCAGCCCCATATTTTAGCATCGTTCCCATCGGTGCATCAGCATTAACATTAGCATTTTCTCTTTTTAAATCGCTATCTTTACTATCGGCAAATGTTATTTCTTCAAACGTTTTCATTAATCGTGATCGCATATCTCTTTCTCGCGTACGATTAGCTCGATATAAAATATACGCCTTAGCTACGCGAACATATCCTTGTTCAATCAGCACTTCTTCAACCGTATCTTGAACAAGTTCAACAGTTGGCAACGCACTTTTCTTTTTTTCTAACTTATTTTCCACCATTTTTGCAATATCAATTGCAGTTTTTAATTCATATTTACCACCACAAGCCTCAAAAGCCTTATAAATAGCTCCGGCTATTTTATCTGTTTCAAAAGATACTAAACGGCCATCTCTTTTTCTTATATTTTCTATCATATTTTTTCCTCCACGCATATTCAGTATAACTTACCTGAAACAAAAAATCATTTAAAATACACTATCACTAGCAAGATTTAACCCTAAGATAAAAATTATATCTTAGGGTATTTTTTGATTACTGGCTGATAGTTTTTATATATCGCTACTATATAACAGTCTCTAAGTTCCTCAATAATACTATATCTAAATAAATCTTCTTGATTTAAATTATATTTTTCAATTAATTTATGCATTATTATTCGACTTCTTTCTTTATTAAGAGTTGTTTTCCACCATCTTTTAGGTTTGATTTTTGTTAAAAGCAAATAATCTTCAATCAATTCATCTAAATACTCACCTTTTAAATACTCATTTAAGTATTTAAATAATTCATCATTTTGATAACCGATTCTTTTAAAATGATGAAGCTGATAATAATTTCCCAGATCTAAAAAGAAATAAAACGGTGAAGCAGCTTTTCTCATCACTTTATTCATCGTGATCTTCATCTTACCACTATTCCAATATTTTTCTAACATATCTTCTGCTAAATGGATTTTAACAATATCCTCTTTTGATAGATCGTTACTGTAAAGCAATTCATAAGGGGGATTTTCATCATATACATAACCATATTTTTTGGCTTCTTTTCGCAAACTAGTACCACGAAGAAGCTTCAAAAATCCGAGTTGTAATTCTTTAGGATAAAAGCTAAATACATCATCAAATGATTTAGCAAATCTTTCTAAATTTTCCAGCGGTAAACCGGCAATTAAATCTAAATGAAAATCTATTTTATCATTAGTTTGCAACTGTCTGATAACTTCACTTAAGCGTTCAAAATTCTGATATCTTTTAACTATTTCATTAGTAGGTTCATAAGTCGATTGAATCCCTATTTCAAACCTAAGCAGACCATCTGGGGCATATTCATTAATATAATCAATAATTCTTTGATCCAAAACATCACCATTGATTTCAAACTGGAATTGTATTCCTGGACGATAATGTTTGAATATATGTTCCAATATCGCAAGAGCATGCTCAGTTTTAGCATTGAAACTTCGGTCTAACAACTTAATTATTTTTACATCAGTTGCCATCAATAAATCTAACTGCTCTTTTAAATAATCGAGACTAAAAAAGCGTAATCCTTTTTCTAATGATGATAAACAGTACTGACACTGATACGGACAGCCGCGACTTGTTTCAAAATATAAAACTCTTTTTGACATATCAGCCAAATCTCGTGCTAATAAATAGGGGGAATCAAGTGTCTGTAAATACTGCAGATCAACCGGGTGCGTTTGTCGATAATCACGTTTATCTTTTCTACTAATGCCTTGTACAGCAATTTCCTGCTGGTTCTTTAAACAATCCAATAATTGTTTAAAAGCAACTTCACCTTCACCACTAATAACATAATCTATTTCAAAATTATCTAAAAAATAATCTATTTCATAACTAACTTCAGGCCCACCTAAAACAATAATCAAATGCTTATTTCTTTTTTTCAACTTAACACATAATTCTTTAATTAAATCAACATTCCAAATATAGACACTGATAGCTAATACCTGGATCTCCATAGAAATAATATCATCTACGATTTTTTCAAGATCCTCTTTGATCGTATATTCTTTAAAGTCCACATCATGATAATCTTTAGTGGCTACATATAAAAGCCGTAACGCCAGCGACTTATGAATATATTTTGAGTTTAAAGTTGTAATCAATATTTTCATTTATTTACCTCATTAAAATAATCTAGAGAAATTCTCTAGATTATTGTTTCTTCACTTCTGGCATAACATTATTATATAAACAATATTCTTCAAAAGTCCAGCCTTTTTCTACGATTTCTTTTGCTACATCTTCACCAACATATCGTAAATGCCAAGGTTCATGAGCAATTCCCGTAATCCCGTCAGTTCCATCTTCAAAACGAATGATAAATCCATACTTAGAACAGTTTTTGATTACCCATTTATATTCATCAGTATCACCAAAAGTAATTCGTTTACCTTCAACAACACTTTGGGCTGTTAAATCAATTCCTAATCCTGTTTGATGCTCACTTGCTCCAGGCTGAGCAACATATTCATTGGCATATTGGGTATTGTAGCGTTTTACAAAATCAGCCATTGTCTCAACTTGAGTTTGATATGAACGATAAGCACTATTTAAGACTAATTCGAGTCCTTCTTTCTTAGCTGCCTCATACATCTTTGTTAAAGCTGCAGATGTTTCTTTGGTCATTTTTGAATTTTGACAATCAGGCGCAACTGGAATTTCTGGATCAACTAATTCAGGTTCATAATCTTCTGGTAAATAAAATCCTTTCTTTACTAATGTTAATAAATTATCTGGATTAGTAATTGTATATTTATCTGCTGGTTCCCCGTTGCTTGAAATAATAAATGGATAATTAGTAATACAAACTGCATAATTATAATTATTATAGATACTATATGCATTCATATAAGCTTCTAAATTTTGAAGTTTATAACCCTTTACCTTACGATATGGTGCTAGATCACTAGCTGTGTATTTATGATCGATCAAATATTGAAAATCGTCTTGTAGAGCTCCTTCATCGATTAAATTCCAAATCAATTTTTCAGTATAGCCCATACTTTTTAACTTTGGTACCTGACTTTCAAATAAGTTATCAACATATGCTACTACATCAGCATATTCCATCTTCTTATTCATTCCTAAATACTTTTCGTATTCATCATATAATGTAACTTTAGATGACTCGTTGATCCAATTAGTGATATGATCCATCTTATCATGAGATATGATTTCTTCTTCATCTTCTTTTGGTAAAGATAAAATTTCACTTGTTTGAGAAAAAGAATATCCTTTCACTAACAATTTAATTCGATTTAAATTTAAAAAAGTTGTTACCCCTACAATCAAAATTACAGCAATCACTGCAACGATTGCAACTCGTCCTACTTTTAAACGACTTCTATGACCGCTGTTATATGAACTATAATATGAATAATCTCTTCTTTTTTTAAACATTATAACATTACTCCTAACTTATTTACTCATATTTAAATAATCATTTCTACCTAAAATGTACTGATCATTACCATAACTATCAATAATAACTACTAATGGCATATCTTCTACTTCTAATCTCCGAATTGCTTCAGGACCTAAATCATCAAATGCAATTATTTCACATTTCTTGATACAATTTGACATTAGTGCTCCAGCACCACCAATCGCTCCAAAATAAACACCATTATTTTCAACAATTGCATCTTTAACACTTTGAAGACGATAACCTTTTCCAATCATTGAACGTAAACCAAGTTTGATCAATGTTGGCGCATAAGCATCCATTCTTCCTGATGTCGTAGGTCCCCCACTACCAAAGACCTTTCCTGGTTTACTCGGAGTAGGTCCAACATAAAAAATGACTTGATCCATAAGTGGAAATGGCAATTCTTTTCCTTCTTCGATTAGACTCATTAATCGCTTATGAGCCGCATCGCGACCAGTATAAACAATACCGCTAAGCATCACCTCATCACCAGCATGCAATTGTTTTATTTTTTCAACTGTAAGTGGTGTTGTTAACTTTATCATAAACTAGCCTCCTTATGACGTGCCACATGACAACAAATACTAACAGCAACCGGCATCCCTGCAATATGTGTTGGATGAGTTTCAATATTAAGTGATAAAGCTGTTGTCTTACCACCATATCCAGCTGGTCCAATTCCTGTCGCATTTATCATTTCTAAAAGTTCTGTTTCTAAATCAGCATAACGTGAATCGGGATGATGACTCCCTATTTCACGCATCATCGCCTGCTTTGAAAGCAACGTTACTTTATCAAATGATCCTCCTATTCCAACACCAATTACCATTGGCGGACAAGCATTTGGTCCCGCATCATTAACGACTTTTAAAACAAAATCTTTAACCCCTTGTACTCCATCACTTGGTTTTAACATCTTTATCTGTGACATATTTTCTGAACCAAAACCTTTTGGAGCAACAACAATTTTAAATTCATCACCTGTTACGATATCAAAATAAATAATCGCTGGTGTATTATCCTTAGTATTGATACGATCAAATAGTGGATCGTCAACAACCGATTTCCGTAAATATCCTTCTTGATATCCTTGGCGAACCCCTTCATTAATAGCTTCTTTTAAATCACCATCAATATGTACCTCTTGGCCCATCGTCACATAAACAAATGCCATCCCTGTATCTTGACAAATCGGCATCATATTTTCACGGGCTAGATCAGCATTATCTATCAAAACATCGAGTGTTTTTTTAGCCAAAGAATAATCTTCTTCATTTTTTTTATTAATAAGTGCATTTAAAACATCGTCAGGTAAATCACACGCTGCTTCAATACACAACTGCTTAACCTTTTCAATAATATCTATACATTTTATTTCTCGCATAATTTTTCCTTTCACAAAAAAAGTAAAATTTTTAATAACATATTTCATTATCAATTCTACATTTTGCATTCTTTAAATATTACAATTTCTTAATCAAAACAACCCCGAGTACTACAGAATTGTTTTCTTATAATATAACCTGAAGGAATACCAAACAATTCTTAAAAAATAGTCGTTCTTTAATATCAAGCGAACTGATGCTACCCTCCATCAGCTGTATTATACACTAAATTTCGACAATTTAAAATAGTACCATTACTATCACTAAAAATTATTATCACATATTTTAAGATATTTTTGATATATTATTACCATTCTTTAATTCTATACTAACAATGTAGTCAAAAGAAATATTCGATTTTCCCTTCAATATAATATTGGCTACAAAATCATAAAGATATCCTTCTTTGATATCATGTAATTATTAGTATCCTTTCCCTGATAACTAATAAAGAAAAATGGCAAGTAATTTCCCGGCTTGTCATTTTTCATTTATAAAATAAAAATATTTAAAGCAAATTATTATCTAATACAATAACTTAATCTAAATAAAACAACATATAGGATAACCCCTTCCTAAGTTAATTGAAACATCATATCGTAATATTCTACTAATATGATTTCTTAAATTAAAATTTTACATATTTCTTTATTTAAAAATTAAGATGTATTTTATAACCCCAAAAAATCTAACCTGTATCTACATCCATATAATTAAATTTTTCTTTCAAAAAGAATCTTATTTTCTATAAGACAAAAAAGGGGCTGTAACGACTAAGTAATTTTTATTAATTATTTAGAGCGTTCAGCTCTTTTTCTTTTATTAATCCCTTTCATATAAAAAAATCCATAAGAGTTATTTCATTGTGAAT
>JAETPY010000018.1 GCA_021770925.1 Erysipelotrichaceae bacterium
AAGAGTTTTAACATAAAGATACAGTCAGGATCTAAGTCATCATGGAGTAAATATTTAAATAAGATATCATTTTTAAAATCATTATAAAATTCTTTTGTCATAAAAAATACCTCCTACTAATATATACAAAAGAATTTTATATTTTACTTTATTTGAATTAATAAATAGAAAAAGAAACAAGAAAGTTATTATTTCCTGCTTCTAGTATTTTAATTCAATAATATACTTATTTTATATCTGGCTTTAATAAAATCGGTTTATGTAGTTTTCCTATTTGTAAAAGCTGTCAATGATTCCTTCAATAATATTTGTTAATTGATTAGCCAAAGTAGATAAAACCATAATGGTAATCAAACGTTCATTTTTGTCATTAATATTAAGTTGATAAGAATCAACAATATTTTTGATTAAAGGCTCAAGCTGCAGAGTTTGTTTAGATTTAATATCAATAAAACGATTATAAATATCTTCTAGACTTTCATCGGTTTCATAAATAGGTGCTAGGATTTCTTTTATTTCTTGAATTGTAATTGTATTTTTTAAATTATAAATCAGCAGCATTCCAATGATTTGTTCTTTAGTGTATTTTTTTCCTTTAACAGGTTTGATTACACCAGCTTTGGAATAATTATTGATCATTGTCTTAGTTAATAATTTATCATCATCATAGCGTTTATTATCCTTTAAATTACTTTCAAATAAAGTCATGATTTGATCCATATAAAGATCTAATGATGGAATATCCTGACTTTTTAAATCGGTTTTATTGGCTACTTTATTGACAATTCCAGTTAATTTGTCCATTAAATCACCTCAAAAATATTTTAACTTATTTATATATTTATTTCAATATATAGTTGACATATCTTATATTAGTGTTAATATAAATACATAATATAGTTATTGATACTACATAAGGAGGTTATTGTATGAAAAAAATTGATAAAGCAATGGATCCAATTAGTTGTAAAACCCATTTCATTGGTGCTCTATTATCAGTATTAATGTTAGTTTTGATGATGATAATGGCAATAATTGAAAAATCTGATAAAATAACAATGATTGGGATAACTGTATTTGGATTATCGTCAATTGCATTATATAGTGCCAGTAGCATATATCATTATTATAATGCAGATGTTAATAATAAAGTAAAACGGTTTTTAAGGAAACTTGATCATTCAATGATCTATGTTTTAATTGCAGGAACATATACACCAATATGTCTGGTATATTTAGATTATCCACATAGTTTGTACTTTTTAACTGTTATTTGGCTAATTGCACTATTAGGAATAATGATTAAATTATTTTGGATGAATGCTCCAAGGTTTATTTCAACAATTTTTTATTTATTGATGGGCTGGGCATTAGTTTTTGATTTTTCTGCTTTTAGTAATGTTCCGCTTGGATGCTTTATTTTAATTGCCTGTGGCGGAATTAGTTATACTCTAGGAGCTATTATTTATATACTGAAAAAACCAAATTGGTTTAAACAGTTTGGTTTTCATGAATTGTTTCATATTTTTGTAATGATTGGCTCTGCATTTCATTTTTTAGCTGTGATTGTTTATATTTTATAAAGAGCCTTGGCTCTTTATTTTATTGTGGTTAAGTTAAGATTATTGTATAATGTCTGTGGGTGATAAAAATGGATTTAACAAAAAAAAATAAATTATTGTATTTAATTACATTGATTGTAATAATTGGTGGTGATCAGTTTACTAAACATCTGGTGTCTTCATCAATGCAGTTAGGACAATCCCAAGAAATAATTGATAACTTTTTTTATTTTACATATGCTCATAATACAGGAGTTGCTTGGGGAATGCTGGCTGGGCATCTATGGCTGTTCATTATAGTTGCTTTAGTATCTGCAGTTTTAATGATTGTCTTTTTTATGAGAACTCGCAGTGATGAGGTATTAACACGTTTTGGTTTAGTGCTTACATTTGCGGGAATGGCTGGTAATTTAATTGACCGGATGGTATTTGGATATGTTCGGGATTTTATTGATGTAGTTATTTTTAATTACAATTTTCCGATTTTTAATGTTGCTGATATGGCGGTTGTAATTGGGGTAGCACTAATAATTATTGAGATTGTTTTTGAGGAGTATATACATGGAAAAGTATAATTTAATAATTGACAATGAAGATAATTATCGCTTGGATAAAGTGATTGCTTTAAATATGAAGGATTTATCACGAACTCAAATTCAAGATATGATTGGTCGAGGAGCAGTTATTGTAAATGGTAAGATAGAAAAGTCCAGCTATAAAACTAAGCTTAATGATCAAATTGAAATTATGATTGAAGATAATACTGATTTGGATATCGAACCTGAGGATATTCCTTTAAAAATTGTTTATGAAGATAAGGATGTAATTGTTGTAGATAAACCAACGGGGATGATCGTTCATCCTTCTTCAGGAATTACAAGGGGAACTTTAGTTAATGCGTTGTTATTTCATTGTAAAGATCTTTCAGGTATTAATGGAGTGAACCGACCAGGAATTGTACATCGAATTGATAAAGAAACAAGCGGTTTATTAATGGTTGCTAAAAACGATATGGCACATCGTTCTTTATCAAATCAGCTAAAGACTCATAGCGTAACAAGAAGATATGTGGCTCTTGTACATGGATTGATTCCACATATTAAAGGTAAGATCGATGCTCCGATTGGTCGTAATTCTAAAGATCGTCAAAGTATGAGTGTTACTAGAACTAATAGTAAAGATGCTGTAACTAATTTTACAGTTTTAAAACGTTATAAAAGTATGAGTTTGATTGAATGCAGACTTGAAACTGGACGAACTCATCAAATCAGGGTACATATGAGTTATATTGGTTATCCCGTATATGGTGATCCTAAATATGGAAGGCGTAAAGATGACTTTACTCATGGACAGTTTTTGCATGCTAAAAAACTAGGTTTTATTCATCCAGCAACCCAAAAATATATGGAGTTTGAAAGTGAGTTGCCCGATTATTTTAAAGCTAAATTAGATGAATTAGAGGAGGAAATGAAAAATGAGTAAAGTAATTAATTGGACTCAATATTTTATGGGAGTAGCGAAACTATCTGCTTATCGTTCTAAAGATCCAAATACTCAAGTAGGAGCCTGCATTGTCAATAGTGATAATAAAATAGTTGGTGTTGGTTATAATGGTTTGCCCTGGGGATGTGAAGATAAGGAATTTCCCTGGCAGGTTAGAGAAGGCGAATTGTATGATACTAAATATCCTTATGTGGTTCATGCTGAATTGAATGCTATTTTAAATAGCACTGGAAATCTAAAGGATTGTCGTATTTATGTTTCGTTATTTCCGTGTCATGAATGTGTTAAAGCAATCATTCAAAGTGGTATAGGTGAAATTATTTATGAAGATGATAAATATAATGGAACAGATAGTGATCGAGCTGCTAAAAGAATGCTAGATGCAGCAGGTGTTAAATACACTAAAGTAGCTCCGTTTACAATTGAAGTTAAAAATTAATTTTAAGAGGCCAATATGCCTCTTTTAAAGTATATTTTAAAATAAAAAAAGCATAATAAAAAGGATAACAATGTTACCCTAAATTAAGTCTTTGATTCGTTTGTAATTAGTCATGTTAGTTTTCGTAACTTTGTTTAACATCTTAGGTCCATACTTCTTTGCAATCTCAATTGCAGTAGAATCAACACTATTACTATTACCGTGCGGCAGTTTCATTTTCAAACTACGTGACATATTAGTGAAATATTGTAAATAAGCATATTTCGATAATATCATTGAACAAACTATGGCTAAATACTTTTCCTCTCCTTTTTGGACAAAGGTCAAATCTTTTACAACAATTACTTCATTTTTTAAATAGTTATAATATGTTTTTGGGGAAACAAACTGATTGACTAGTTTGTCTTTGATGGGCATACCTACTTTTTGCATAACATTAGTTACAGCTTGATTATATAGCTTTGCTTTGATATTGGCCAAATTGTTTCCTGCTTTTACCATGGCATTATAATGCGAATTATCAAGAATCAATAAACTATAAATTAGCCGATCTTTTATTTCTCTAGCAATACGAACAAGTTCATGATTATCCATATCTTTTGGATCACGAACTTCAAGGCTGACTAACCAATCAAAATCACGTTCATCTATGTAACAGGCAACAATGCATAATGGACCAAAGAAATCGCTAGATCCAGTCTCATCACAACCAATATGGCTAAGATTCACATAACTACTAGACACTTTTTGAACATCATTACTGTTGGCAGTACTAGAGTCGCTAAAAGCTACAAGTTTATCGTAAGCATGCATATTAATAACATTCATTCTTTTTGAACTATTATTTCTTACTACATTCATGTTCATTACTTGTCCTCCTAGTCCTACTAACTTAGTATAACATATTTTTAAACTTTTTGACAGTATAAATTTGTTTTGCTACAATGTATATTAAAAGAAATTGAGGTGTTTTCATGGATTTTGTAATAAATTCGATCTTTATTGACATGATAATTATTTTTATTTTGATATTAATGTTGATTTTTGGATATTTTAAGGGATTTATTTATCGAGCTTATGATCTTTTAGCGACTATTGTTTCTTTATTAGCTGCTTTATATGCTTCTTCGCCACTATCGAACATTTATACTGTTTATGAAGTTGAGGGATTAGGTGAAAGTGTTGGAAAGGTAGTGAATCGGTTTATTATTTTTATTATTTTATTTATTATTTTAAAAATAATATTATTATTGATAGGAAAAATAATTAAACCATTATTGAAAAAAATTATTTATACTTTTAGTATTTTTGAACAATTGGACCGATTATTAGGAATCGTTGTTAGTTTTATTGAAGGAATCATTGATATTTATTTAGCCTTGATTTTTATTATTATGCCGGTTATTCCTGGAGGAAAAGAAAATGTTGAAAATACCATTCTTGCGAAAAGAATTTTAGAATTAGTGCCTGTAGTTACTGATGAAATTGAATCTTTAGATGTTGTTAGTCAAGTAATTAATAATGGAATCAATTATGATAGCTTTGATGCTAATAATATTTATAGTATTTCACTTTCATTAAATAATGCTTATGATAATGGTCTGATCAGCCAAGAAGATTTAGAAAATACATTATTAAAATATTATCAGGATATTGATAGAATAGAAGATCCCATTAATTTAAATCAACAGCAGTATGATGAAGTAACGAGATTGTTATCAAAAATAGATCGTAGTAAAATGGATGTAGATAAAATATTAAGTAAAATAATAGTGAGTGAATAAGATGAAAAATATATATGATACATTAGAATTTAATCAAATCAAAGATAAAGTTAAAGCTTTTGGGGTTAGTTTTTTAGCAAAAACTAAAATTGAGGCTTTGCAGCCTTATCAGGATTTAGAAGATTTAGAATTAGATCAAAAATATTTAGATCAAGCAATGCATTTGATTTATAAATATGGTCGTTTACCAATTGGTCATTATAATGATGTTGAACCATTATTATTAAAAGCAAGCAAAGATGGAACTTTGTTTGGTGAAGATTTTGTTCAAATCGTTTATTTATTAAACAATGTAAAAGAAATAACTAATTATTTAGCAGAAAAAGAACTTGAAGAAAATGAATTGATTCAATTATGTAATCAATTTGTTTTACCAAAACAATTATTAAAAGAAATAAATCGCTGTATTGATAGTAATGGTAATGTTTTAGACAGTGCTAGTAAAGAACTTAGAAGAATTAGACGCCAGATTTTATCAATTGAAGCAAATATTAGAACCAAAATCGAACAGGTAAAAACAGCTAATAAAGATTATTTATCTCAAGAAGCAATTTCAAGCCGAAATAACCATTTAGTACTGCCGGTTAAAGCTGGAAATAAGAATATAATCAAAGGAATTGTACATGCAGTTTCAGCGACAGGACAAACTATGTTTATTGAACCAGAAGTTATTGTTTCAATGAATAATCAGTTAGTTCATGCTCGTGATGATGAACTAAGAGAAATCAGTCGAATTTTGATGGAATTATCAAAAATGGTTAAAGATAATTATGATCTTTTGCATGATGATCAAGAGTTATTAGTTGAAATAGATGTGATTTTTGCTAAAGCAGGATATGGGGTTCAGATTGATGGAATTATCCCTGCTGTAAGTGAAGATTATCATTGTTTTAGTTTGATTAAAGCACGACATCCTTTGATTGATAAGGATAAGGTAGTAGCTAATAGTATCGTTTTAAATGAGCCTAAACGAATGTTGTTAATTAGTGGGTCTAATACAGGTGGTAAAACAGTTGTTTTAAAAACTGCAGGACTGCTTAGTTTAATGGCTCTATGTGGTATGGCTGTACCTTGCAATCAGGCAGTTGTGCCGATGTTTGATCAGATTTGTGTGGATTTGGGTGATGAACAATCAATTGAACAGTCTTTATCAACTTTTTCCAGCCATATGAAACGTTTAGTAGAAATCACCAATGAAGTAAGTGAACGGTCTTTAGTACTGTTAGATGAAATTGGTTCAGGTACTGATCCTAAAGAAGGACAGAGTATCGCTGAAGCAATATTGCGTTATTTACACCAGATAAACCCTCTAATTGTTGCTTCAACTCATTATTCAGGTCTAAAAGAATTTGCTAAAAATGAAGAATATATTTTAGTGGCTGCAGTTGAATTTGATCAGGAGAATATGTGTCCAACATATCGTTTAATTGAAGGCAGTGTTGGTAATTCTTATGCTATTGAAATTTCTTCACGTTTAGGTTTGAAAGAAGAAATCGTGGAATTAGCTTATCAAATCAAGGAAAGCAGTTTAACTGATAGTGATAAATTACTTGAAAAATTACAAAATGAATTAACCCAGGTACAGCTTGAAAGAGATCGTTTAGAAAATTTAGCTAGAGAAGCAGAAAATAAATTAAATAAGTATAATCGTTTAATTAATAATTTTGAAAAACAAAAAGATGATTTAATGGAAAAAGCTAAAAGGCAGGCTAATCAGTTATTAGAAGATTCTAAACAAGAAATTGATTTAGTTGTTGAAGACTTAAAAAAACAGGCAGTTTTAAAACAGCATGTAGTAATTGATGCTAAAAGAAATCTGGATTTATTAAAGCATGAAGAAAAGAAGCTTATCAATGAAGAAAAACATGAATATCAGGTGGGGGATATTGTTAAAATATTGTCAGCTAATCGCCAGGGTGAGATCCTTTCAATTAATAAAAAAGGAATTTTGACAATTAATATGAGTGGTCTGAAATTAAATGCTAAACCTGAGGAGGTTTGTTTTATCTCTAAAAAGGTTAAGCCTAAAAAAGTTAAATCTAATCTGAAATCATTGCGTAAATCAACGAATCAAAGTTTTGAATTAAATATTATTGGTAAACGTTATGAAGAAGCAATGCTTTTAGTTGATAAATTTTTAGATGATGCACTGGTTAATAATTATTCAATGGTAAGAATTATTCATGGAATGGGTACAGGGGTGCTTAGAAATGGAGTTAGAAAGATGCTGGAGAAAAATAAAAATGTTGTTAGTTACCGTGATGGAGGACCTAATGAAGGAGGACTAGGGGCAACCTTGGTTTATTTTGAATAATGGATCGTAAAATGATAAAAGACAAACTTTCTTTATTGCCGTTACAGCCAGGTTGTTATTTAATGAAAAATAAAGAAGGTACTGTTATTTATGTAGGAAAAGCAAAGAAATTGAAGAATCGTGTTTCTTCGTATTTTGTTGGTGCTCACAATTATAAAACAACGAAGTTAGTTCAAGAAATTGTTGATTTTGATTATATTGTTACAGATTCTGAAAAAGAGGCATTATTATTAGAAATTAATTTAATTAAAGATTATTCTCCTAAATATAATATTTCGTTTATGGATAATAAATATTATCCATATATCCAGTTAACTAAAGAAAAACACCCACGATTAAAAATTGTTAGAAATGCTCAAAATAAAAAACATAAACATTTTGGACCATTTCCTGATGGAACAGCGGCTAGAGAAACATTCAAGCTTTTAAATCGTTTATATCCGCTTAGAAAATGTAATCATATACCCAAAAAACCATGTTTATATTATTCGTTAAATCAGTGTTTAGCGCCTTGTATTCAAGAAGTAGATGAAGATAAGTATAAGCAAATAACCTCTAGTATAACTAAATTTATTCAAGGTGATACTAAACAAATAATTAACGAACTGCAAGAAAAAATGTTTAGTGCCAGTGAGGTACAAAATTATGAATTAGCTAAGGAATGTCGTGATTTAATTAATCATATCCAGCATGTTACAAGTAAACAGCATGTTCAGTTTAATGATTTAGTTGATCGAGATATTGTTGGATATTATCATGATAAAGGTTATTTATGTTTGCAATTATTTTTTATGCGTAATGGTAAACTTTTAGCTAGGGATTTGAATTTAGTTCCTTTGCAGGATGATTTTCAAGAACAGATCATTTCTTTTTTGGTTCAGTTTTATCAGGAAAATACCGAGCCTAAGGAATTATTAGTTCCAATTGAACTAGATACAACTTTATTGGAAGAAATTATCGGCTGTAAAATAATCAAGCCACAAAGAGGGAATAAAGCTAATCTTGTTAGTATGGCTAACGAAAATGCTAAAGAACAGTTAGAAAAGAAATTTTTATTGATTCAAAAAAATGAAGCAGCAACTATTGGAGCAATTAAACAATTAGGTGAGCTATTAAGGATTGATCTGCCAAGAAGAATTGAATTATTTGATAATTCTAATATTCAGGGGGCTTATGCGGTAGCCGGGATGGTATGTTTTAAAGATGGGGTGCCATCTAAAAAGGATTATCGTAAGTTCAAGATTAAAACTGTTGAAGGACCTGATGATTATGCCAGTATGAAAGAAGTTATTTATCGCCGTTATTTTAGGGTTTTAATGGAAGGCTTAGAAAGGCCGGATTTAATTATTGTTGATGGGGGTAAAGGTCAGATAAAGGTGGCTAAAGAGGTTATCGATGGGTTGAATATGAATATTATGGTTTGTGGTCTGGCTAAAGATGATAGGCATTCTACTTCTGTATTATTAGATAGTAATGGGGAAATTATCGAAATTAATAAAAAAAGTGAATTATTTTTCTTACTTACTAGAATGCAGGATGAAGTGCATCGTTATGCAATTAGTTTTCATAAAAATGTTCGTTCAAAATCATTATTCCAATCGATTTTAGATAATGTTGATGGAATAGGACCTAAACGTAAGAAAATGTTATTAAAAGAATTTGGCAGTGTAAAACAACTAAAAGGGGCTAATTTAGAACAATTAGAGAAAGTTTTACCTAAAGAAATAGCATTAGATCTTTTTAATCATTTAAAAAATGACACCGAAAAATAAATATTTACATATATTACAATATGAGGTGAGGTAAAAAAAGATGAATATAATTCTAACTCCAAGAGAAAAAGAAATTTTTAATCTTTTAATTAAAAATCAATCAACCAAAGAAATTGCTAAGACATTAGGAATTAGTGAAAAAACAGTACGTAACCATATTTCAAATGTTATTCAAAAATTAGGGGTTGATTCCAGAATACAAGCAGTTTTTGAGTTGATTAAGTTTAAGGAATTAGAACTTTAATAATTTAAAATATGCTATTTAAAAAAAAGCTGAATCAAAATAATTCTTAATAATTATTTTGTTACAGCTTTTTTACTATAGATTAGAATAATAGAAAAATATTTTTCAAATTATCAGTCTGATTATCAGATTGTTTTATGATTATAATTGTTATAAGTAATTAATCAGATGATTTTAACTAATAGCTTTGTTCTTTTTTTATATAATTTGACTAGTATATATTATTGAATATGCTGTATAGATTTACTTTATTTTCATTTGAAAATTTTATGTTAATAAAATCAAAAAGTTTATCAACATAAATGAGTAGTTAATGATGATAAAATAAGGTATAATGAAAAAACAGAAAGGGTGATAAAAGTGAAAAAGGCGATTCTACTGGGAGTAATGGAATATGGAGAATCAATATTATGTTGTAGATAAAACATTGATGATCAAAGAATTTCTTGAATGGAAAAGCAGTGTTACATTAATAACAAGATCAAGAAGATTTGGAAAGACATTGAATATGTCAATGTTAGCTAATTTTTTGATATCACCAAAGATTCTAAAGAAATATTTAAAGATACAAAGATCATGAAAACTAATTATGCTGATCAAATCAATCAGTATCCAACTATTTTTATCACTTTTGCTGGAGTTAAAAACAGTTTACAGGAAATTGTAAACTGTATTAAATTACAGATACAAAATGAATACGATCGTTATGAATATGTATTTACAGATATGTCAAAATTTAAAACAATTAATTATGAAATAATCAGCAATCGAGAAGCAGGATCAGGAAGATGTGATATTATTTTAAAGGCGAAGAAGGCGTTACCGTCATATGTAATGGAATTCAAGTATAGAAAGGATAAGAAAGAATCAGAAAAAGCGACAGAAGGAGCAGTGAAGCATATTATTGAAAAGGGATATGATAAAAACCAGGAGAAATAGTATATATGGGATTAGCTCATTGTGGAAAAGAAATAGAAGTTAAATGGATAGAAAAAGGGATTTAGATATGCCTTTTTTGTAAATATATTTTATGTATGATATAAAGCAAATGTTTTTATTATGGTTTTTTGCTGGTAGTTAGTATATAATGAGACAAGGTGATGTTATGAAGCTAAAAAGATGGTATTTATATCTGGTTGTAACACTATGTTTTATAATTGCATTTGTTTCGATAAATCGTAAATATGATCGTTTTTATCGGGTTAATGGGATTAATAATGATAATCGGGCATTGATTGAGATGTATCTAGATGATAAAGAACAGGAATATTTGATTGAAAATGCAATTCCTGTAAATAAATTTATAAAATATATAGAGAATCCAGATTTTAATTTGATGTATTATGAATTTTATAATGCTTTAGATAAAACAGGTAAATATGTAGATTTAAATCATTTAGTTAGTACAGGAAATCAGCTTGCTAATAAACTGGAGGTTTCATTTGCCAGCAGGGCACTTACATATTGTAATACATTGATAAAAAATAATTTGGTTGAGGCATATATTAATCAGGAAGGTTTTGATTTTAATAATATTGATTTTTATCAAATGTTAAGATCAGTTTATGATGAAACTGATTATACATATATAGGCGATACAAATAATTATTTAAGCACGATGATGGAATATGATGATTTAGATAATAAAGAATTACATAATAGTTTTAAACAATTAAGTAATAATTTTACTAAAACTTCGTTATCAACGCTTTTTAATCATGATTTACAGCCAAATGCGAAAAGGATTTATAATCCAAGTGAGTTATCATTAGTAGTGAATAATGAAACTTTTATTGGTGGTTATGAACCCAAAAACTTAGTTGTTACTTCAGGAATTCCTAGAGTTAAGTATTCAATGTATTTACAAGAAGAAACATACAACAATTTATTAGAAATGTATCGAGCATGTTATAATGAATGCAGTAAAGAGATTGTTTTAACTAAAACTTATATTAGTTATGATGTGGCTCTTTTAGAGAATAAAGGGATTGTTGCTGGATATAACGAATATCAATTAGGTAGTACGATTGATTTTCAAAAAATGGATATTAGTGTTGAAGATTTTGATCAGACAGATGTTTTTCAGTGGCTGGTCAATCATTGTTATGAGTATGGTTTTATTCTACGGTATCCTGCTGATAAAGTGCAGGTAACAGGGCATGAATATAGTCCTACAACGTTTAGATATGTTGGTAAAGATATCGCTTTTAAATTACATGAACAAAACTTGGCGTTAGAAGAATATAAAGTAGATAAGGAGTAATTAAATGGAAAGAGCAATAGGAATCTTTGACTCAGGTGTTGGAGGTTTGACAGTAGTAAATTCAATCAGGTCATTACTACCAAACGAAAATATTATCTATATTGGGGATAATTATCATTGCCCTTATGGTGATAAAACTCCTGAGCAGTTATTTAGTTATGCAAGCGGAATCGTTGAATATTTTATTGAACAAAATGTTAAATTGATTATTTTAGCTTGCAATACTACGAGTTCAACAGTATTAGAAAGACTGCAGACTGTATATTCAAATACAACAATAATTGGTGTAATTGATGCAACAGTTGAAGATTTTATTAATCGTAATGTTGATAATACGTTAATTATTGCTACTACAGCGACAATTAAATCCAATAAATATCCTGATACTATTAAACAAAAAAATCCTAATATCAAGACTTATTCTTTAGCAACCCCAAAACTGGTTCCTTTAGTTGAATCAGGAATGTATAAAGAAGGAATTTATGAGGTGTTACATGAATATTTTGATGATTATGCAGGTAAAATTAAATCAATTATTTTAGGATGCACTCATTATCCAATATTAAAGGAACAGATAAAACGAATATTGCCCAATATTGAATATATTTCTAGTAGTGAAGCAATTTGTAAGAATGTTAAAGAAATTTTAGAAAGCAAAAATTTACTAAATACTAATCTTAATAAATATATTAGAATTTATACTACTGGTGAAACTGAGGAATTCAGGTATTCATCTTCAGGATTCTTTGATTATACTGGTTTGAAAGTTGAACATATTATTATAAAATAAAGTTATTTACTTCTTGTAAATAGCTTTTATTTTGGTATTTTAAGATATTTATTTCATATTATATTATTGAGGTGATTTAAAGATGAAAAGGAAATTACTAACAGGAATTCTAATCTGTGCCTGTTTAGTTGTTTGTTTTATTTGTATTAAGCAGGATAATAATGAAAAAGAAACAGAACAAACACCAGTAAAAACTAATTATCAAACAGTTGTTTTCAAAGATGATAATGATACATTAATACCAGTTGAAGTAGATTTAAAACAAGAATTGGAAGATGATGCTAAATATAGAAATATGATAGAAGTGATGAAGTCCAGGGATTATGAGTATTTAGGGTTACATCCAATTTTAGATTCTAATTTGCAGATCAATGCTATGGCAATTAATGATAAATCATTAACATTTGATTTTAGCGATAATCTTTATGTTAATAATAATCAAGAGGCATTAGATATTTTTGAAATGTTATCTTATGTTTTTTGTGTCGGTGATATTGAAAAAGTGAATTTGAAGATAGATGGTAATGATATTAGTGAGCTTCCTAATAGTACAATACCAGTTAACTGTATAACAAACCGATTAGGAATTAACAATTTTGAATCTTCAACTAATTATTTATATAAAACAACTCCTGTGGTAGTTTATAATACCCAAGCAATTAATAATCAAGAATATTATGTTCCAGTAACTAAACGAGTAGAAACAACGGAAAATGATATTGATACAAAAGTGGCAATAATGTTAAAACAAATGGAATATGAACAGCCTTTGTCTTTAGTAGAACAGTGTACTTTAAATGATGGTAACTTAGAAATTCATTTAGCCAGTAATATTTTAAATGATAATGAATCAATTGATAATACTTTATATAATCGAATAGTAAAATCTGCAAGCCATTTAGATGATGTAAAAAAAGTTTCTTTGTTTATTGATGATCAGGAAATAGAACCAGTAGAAGACGTAAATGGAGAAGTAGATAATCGGATTAAAATATAATTTAAATTTAAGCAGTAATTGTGTATAATAGTTATTGGTGATAGAAATGAAGAAAATAGTAGTAATGTCAGATAACCATGGACAAGATAAAATAATAGATAAAATAAGACATTTAGAATCTGATGGAGATTATTATGTTCATTGTGGAGATAGTGAAGCTTTAGAAAACGATTTAAAAGGCTGGATATGTGTACGTGGTAATAATGACTGGATGGCAATATTGGAAGATGAAATAGTTTTTGAAGTCGAAGGAATTAGTTTTTTAGTTACTCATGGTCATAGATACGGTTATTTTAATCGTGAGGAGCTGATGGTTGATGATTTATTGAGACATGGTTGTGATGTGTTATTATCTGGGCATACCCATGTTCCTCAATGTGAAGAAATTGATGGCTTTTATTTAATTAATCCAGGATCGACAACATTACCAAGACGTGGTAGTGCTAAGTCGTATTGTGTTATTTGTGTTGATCAAGAAAAAATCAATGTTGAATTTAAGGAAATCATATAAAAATACTTGCACATCTCTTTTGGATATGTTATTCTATATTGGCAGTCAAGAGAGAGGTCTACGTAGCTCAGCTGGATAGAGCACACGCCTTCTAAGCGTGCGGTCAGGGGTTCGAATCCCTTCGTGGACGCCATTTAGATAATAAGAGGTCTAGACATGTTAATAAATATAGTGTTTAGACTTTTTTGTTTGCTGTAAAATTTAAGCCTGGGAATAACCTGGTTTTAATAGCTTCTTTGGGAATATCATGAAATTTGTGTGAGCTGTTATAAATTGTTTAGAATTATTTAATTGATAAATCTTGACAAATCTTTGGATTTTCAAAATTTTATATCTTGCAATTTAGTAAATTATATGTTAGAATGTTAGAGCAATTGAAAAGTGTTTGTCTACGTAGCTCAGCTGGATAGAGCACACGCCTTCTAAGCGTGCGGTCAGGGGTTCGAATCCCTTCGTGGACGCCATTAGAAATTAACCTTGGAATTATTCAAGGTTTTTTTATTGCTTAATATTTCTAGATAATGTAGACAATAAGATAAATAGCTGTTACAAAACAATGGATTTGGAAATTTATTACTTTGATTTGGATATGTGATTTTACTTAAATGGGTATTATTGTATTTTAGATGAAATAATTGGAAAATGACAACTGTGTAATTAGGATACAATGCTTCTCATAACTTTATTGTTTAAATGATTTTTTATTATTTTAGTGTCTTATAATCTTTTAAAATACACAAAAAAAGTGTTACAGGATATTGCTTTTTAAATCATTAGAGAACAAATAAGCAGTATTGAAAATATGAAATATATTTTATATATCGATTACATGGATCGATTATCTGATAACAATGGTAAAAAAATAGTTTTAGAATATGACATTTGTTTTGAATTAAGATTGATTTTATAAGTAATTATTATATTCCGATCAAGAGACATATGATAATTAGAAACTTCATTATAAAATCTAACTTGGCAGCAGTTATTAATATTAGATAGATATAATATCAAATATCACAATTGTGAATAACTTGTGTATATTGTGAATAAACATAGTTTATATTAGGAATTATTCATTAATTTAATATTGATATATAATAAAAATGGCGATTATTCGCCATTTTTGTCTGATATAAGTTCCTGTTGATGATATACAAGTTTTGCGTATTCGCTAGGGGTTAGGTTAAACTTTCGCTTAAAAGCTCGTGAAAAATAATGAATTGAACTAAATCCTAACATGTAAGCAATTTCTGTGATTGAATATTGGTTTTCTAATAAAAGTTCTTTACTTCGATTTAGTTTTAAATTAATAATATAATTTTTGGGAGCTTTGTTTATATTTGTTTTAAAGAGTGTTTGTAATGAGCTTCGGGAAATAGAAAAATTATAAGTGATTTGTTCAATCGTTAAAGGTTTGTTGATGTTTTCGTTTATGTAGTTTAAAATTTGTTTAAATAAATTATTTTGATATTCTTGAACATTAGGAAGTTTTGAATGCTTTTTTTGTAATTGATCGTTTTGTAACAAGTGTATGATTATTTCTTGAAGGTAGCATAACATTAATGTTTTAGAATAAATATTTTGTTTATCACTCGCTAGTGTTAGTTTGTTCAATAAATTATAAAGAGTATCATTAAGGTGGAAAACAGTATTTAATAATTTAGAGTCATCAATAATGGACATTTCAAAAAGAATTGTTAAATATGAACAGGTTTGACTGCTGTTAACTTTTTGCTTATGAAATTGATTAGGGCCATATATTATTAAATCATTTTTTTGTAATGTGTACCAGGTACCTTCAATATAACTATCTAGATTTCCATGATCAATAAATGTAAGTTCATAAAAATTATGTTGCTCACCTTTAAAATAATATTTAGGTTTTTTTAAATTATAATAACAGCCAATGATTTGAGGAATTGATAATACAGGTACAATTGGTTGATAAATATATGGTTTCATAAGATTAAATGCAATAAATTTAGCCTTGCTGGGAATGATTAATTTGACTTTAATTTTTTTGTTTTTAGGAATGATATTAAAATATTGAAAAGGTTTAATGACTAAATTAAGATGAATCGTAAATAATTCAAATCTTTTTAAATCTTTACTGACTACTATATTTGCAAAGTCTGCTGATTCAATGCGTATGGGCTGATTGCAATAAAACATGGAAGTTAATATTTGACTGGATACGGAAATCTCTTTATAAATATATTTATTTTTATTTTTAAATGGGTCGTTATATATCGATCCATATTTTTGAAATTGAATATTTGTGGTTTTACAAATCATATGTCTATCCCCTTAAATAATATATGGTTATTTTATAATAAATACTGATAAAAATAAAATAAAATAATAAAAAATATTAATTAAAAATGACGGGATAACCGTCATTAAAATAACCCAAGTAATGCCTGCATTGATAAACATACAACTGTAATAGCAACCCAGCAGCTAAACCCAAGTAAAATTGGTTTACCACCACTTTTTATTAATTTTACAATGTTTGTATTTAACCCAATAGCAGCCATGGCCATAATAATAAAGAATTTACTTAAATCTTTAATTGGGGCAGTTATGTTATCTGACAGATTAAAAACAGTTGTGATAATAGATGCTAAGACAAAGAATAAAATAAAGTAGGGGAAAATTTTTTTCAAATCTACTTTACTATTACTTTTTTCATTATCATGAGTACGTTTAAAAGCTAGAACTAAAGTGATTGGGATAATGGCAAGGGTTCGTGTAAGTTTGACGATAGTTGCTTGATCTAAGGTGTTGCTGCCATGAATACCATCCCAGGCACTAGCGGTAGCAGTAACTGAAGAAGTATCATTAACAGCACTACCTGCAAATAGTCCAAAACCATCATTTGAAAGTCCTAATAGTCCACCTAACGTAGGGAAAATTAAAGCTGCTAAAATATTAAAGAGAAAGATTACTGAAATTGCCTGAGCGATTTCTTCATCATCTGCTTCAATTACTGGAGCAGTAGCTGCAATGGCTGATCCGCCGCAAATTGAAGATCCAACACCAATTAATGTAGCTATTTTTGAAGGTATTTTTAAAAGTTTACATAAAACAAAAGCAACTATTAGTGATGTCGTAATTGTTGAAATAATAATTGGTAATGATGAACTGCCAATTTTTAAGATATCTTTTAAATTCATTCCAAACCCTAATAAAATGACTGCATATTGTAAGATCTTTTTAGAAGTAAAAGTAATTCCCTTTTGAACTTTACTTTTATCTTTTAAAAAGCAGGTAATGATCATTCCCATTAAAATTGCAAAAACCGGGCCTCCAACTAGTGGAAATTGTTTACCTAAATAATAAGCAGGTAACGAAATAATTAGACATAAAATTACACCTAACGCATTATTCTTTATTTTAATCATGTAGATCCTCCTTTCATTCGAGAATATTATACATGATTAAAATAATAAATAAAAATTATATATATTTATATAATAATAAAAATATGTTATGATTAATAAGGGCGATTAAATGTTAGATTTTAGAATTGATACTTTTTTAGCTGTTTGTAAGTTTATGAATTATACAAAAGCTAGTCAGTATTTAAATATTACTCAGCCGGCAGTATCGAGTCATATCCGTTATCTAGAAAATTATTATCATATTAAATTATTTTATTTTCTTGGTAAAAAGATACAATTAACCGATGAAGGAAAAATTTTATTGGAATATGCAAGAACTTTAAAGCATGATGATATTTTTTTAAAAAGAAGATTTGATGATATGAAGATGAAACAGGAATTAATTTTTGGAGCAACATTAACAGTTGGTGAATATATAATGCCGACTGTTATTGATCAGTTTTTAAATAGTCAAAACGATATGATAATTAAGATGAAAGTTGCTAATACTAAAGAATTATTAGATTACATAAATGAAGGCAAAATAGATTTTGCTTTAGTAGAAGGGTATTTTAATAAGCTTGAATATGATTATTTATTTTATTGTAAGGAATCGTATGTTTGTGTAGGTGCTAATAATTTTGAGGTTGATGAGGTTAAAAATATAACGCAGTTATTTGGACATAATTTGATTATTCGTGAAGCAGGTTCTGGGTCAAGAGAAGTACTTGAACGTTATTTAGGAGAGTGTAATTTAAGTATTAATGATTTTACTAATTTGATTGAGATCAATAATATTAATACAATTAAACAATTGGTTAGAAATAATCGCGGAATAACTTTTATGTATCGTATTGCAGTTGAAGATGAGTTGCGAGCTGGTTTATTAAAGGAAATAAAGATATCAAAATTATCGATTAAACATGATATAAATTTTGTTTGGCGAAAAAATAGTGTTTTTGTTGATTACTATCGACAATTATCTAAACAGTTTTTAGAGTTTAGATATTCTTAAAAATAAATTTATTTTCAATTGCAAAATATTAAAGGATTGCTATAATAGTGTCTTGAGGAGTGATGATTATGCCTTTGACAGATGATGATTTTTTAAAAGATAGTAAACTTGAACTTTATAATGAAGTAATTAAAAGTTTACATGAGCAAGAAGATACTGCTGATGATCAAGAATATCAGTTTGATTTAGAAGACGAAGAATAATGATGTATCATTGATACATCATTTTTGAGGAGAAAGTATGATTGAAGAATATATTGCTAACGGTCAGTTTCAAGATGCCCTGGATTTACTTACAAATACTGATGATGAGATGGTTCGTTATCAAAGATTAGTTTGTTTATATGGTTTAGGTGAATATCAAAATGCTAAAGCAGAAGGAATGATAGCTAAAGCCAAGGCTGGTAATACATATTATGATGTTATTAGTATTTATATAGCAGCATTAAAGGAATTAGAGGAATTTGAAGAGGCAATCGAAATTGTTGTTGAAGAATTATCAATGCCTTATATTCCTTATGAATATGAAATGGTTTTTAATGCGGCTCATGATGAGCTTTTATTAGCAAAAAGAGAAGCTAATGAAGGAATAGAACGTCATAATAATGCTTTCAGTTTAGAAGATATGGAAGATATTTTAATGAAAGATATTCCTAATGAGGATCTTTTATATATGGCAATTGAACAAATGGAGGGAATGAATATTCGTCGTCTTCTGCCGGCAATTAGAAATTTTTTAAAAGATGAACATAAACCTGGTTTTGCAAAAAGCCTGTTAATTGAATTGATGATTGATCAAGAAATCGATGAGGAAATGGTACTGGTAAAAAATGGAGTTGAATATGAAATTAATCCTAGTTATGCTCCGTTAGTGTTAAATCAGGAAGTTGGCGGAACGATCTTAGCTTTATTAAGTGAAGGAATTGAAGATGAAAATCCATCCTTATTTAATTTATGTGAGCAATTTTTAAATTTTTATTTATATTTAATATATCCTAAATATATTGATGAGTGTGATTATCGACCAATTGCTGGAGCAATTCATTATCATTTAGCTTCAATGCAGTATATTGACTTAGAACTAGATGATGTGGAGCTGCTTTATAATTGTGATAAGGAAGAAATTTTGGAAAAATTAAATGAAATTAAACAAATTGAATATTAAAGTCATAAAAATTGGGATATTAATGTTCAAAAAAGTTGAATTAATGAAATTGTTAGTATATAATACGTGATGAGACTAAAGAAGGAGAATTATATGAAAATCAATAATAAAAAATTAGAAAATGCTATTGTTGAATTAACAGTAGTGTTTGATGTAGATGAATGGAAAGAAACTCAAAAAAAAGCATTAGACAAATTAGCTAAAAAAGTAAAAATTGATGGATTTAGACCAGGTAAAGCACCTGTCGCAATGGTTAAAGCTAGAGTATCTAAAGCTAGTATTTTAGAAGAAGCGACTGATATGATTTTACAAGCTAATTTTGTTAAGATTTTGGAAGAAGCTAAAGCTGAACCAATTGCACAGCCAGCTTTAAATATTAATAAAGTAAATAAAGAAGAATTGGAAGTTAGAATTTTAGTACCAGTTAAACCAGAGGTTGAACTAGGTGAATATAAAGGGTTAGAAGTTAAGAAAACTCGTGTAACAGTAACTAAAAAAGAAATTGAAGAACAGTTATCAAATTATCAAAGTCAATTTGCTGAATTATCAGTAAAAGAAGATGGTAAAGTTGCTAAAGGTGATACTGCAGTAATTGATTTTGAAGGATTTGTTGATGGAGCAGCTTTTGAAGGTGGAAAAGGTGAAAACTATCCATTAGAAATTGGAAGCGGAGCTTTTATTCCTGGGTTTGAAGATCAGTTAATTGGAATGGGTGTTGATAAAGAACAAGAAATTAAAGTAACTTTCCCTGAAGATTATGGAGCTGTTGATTTGGCAGGCAAAGAAGCAGTATTTAAAGTAACTGTACATGAAATCAAGGAAAAACATTTACCAGAAATTGATGATGAATTGGCTAAAGATGTTAATATTGATGGTGTAGAAACTCTAGATCAATTAAAAGATCATATTAAAGCCAGCATCAAAGCTCGTAAAGAAAATGAAAATGAACAAAAGTTCATGGATGACATTTATAAAGCATTAATTGATAATTCAAAAGTTGAAACTAGTGAAGCTTTATTAAAACAAGAACAAGAAATGATGTTACAAGAAATTGAACAAAATTTACAAAGACAAGGTTTAAACTTTGAAGTATATGAACAATTTACAGGTAAAAATAAAGATGCTATTAAAGAAGATATTAAGCCTCAAGCTGAACAGCGTGTTAAAATAAATGCTATTCTTTCAGCTATTATTGAAGAAGAAAAACTAGTTGTTAGTGATGAAGAATTGGAAGCTGAATTACAAACAATTGCTGATTATTATAAAAAGGAATTAGACGAAGTTAAAAAGATTTTTGAAGGAAATATGAGCCGAATTGAAAGTGATATTTTAACTCGTAAAGCTATTGATTTAGTAAAAGACAGCTTAAAGAAATAGTGAAAAGAGACGCTCATGCGTCTCTTTAGTAAAATAAGAGATAGGAGGAAGTAAAGTGAACGAACAGACTGTATTGAATTTACCGGTAGTTTGTACTCGAGGCATGGTTGTTTTTCCAGAAAACAAATTGACGTTAGATGTTGGACGTCCTATGAGTTTAAAAGCACTTGAATTAAGTACTAAAGAGCATGATAACAACATTATTTTTGTCTCTCAAATCAATCCTTTAGAGGATAATCCTTCTTTTGATGATGTGTATCATATTGGTACTGTTTGTAAAATTGATCGTAAAGTACGTCGTGATAGCTCAGGAACAATTAAGTTAACTGTAATTGGTGCAAAAAGAATAAAGTTAGAAAATTTTATTGAAAAAGAAAGAACTATTTATTCGTCTGCAACAATTCTTGAAGATGAATTTGGTGATCGAAATGAAGAAGTAGCCTTAGTTCGTAAAACTACTTCATATTTTGAACAAGCAAGAAGAAGTATGCCCAATATGCCGCTTGATTCAATCAATCGTTTAACTAGTGGTGTCTCTGCTAGTGTTTTAGCGGATACGATTGGACAGTATTTACCAATTGATTTTAAACAGAAACAAAAAATATTAGAAACTGTTAATATTAATGAGCGATTATTATTAGTTGTAAGTTCAATTGAATCAGAAAAAGTAATTGGTGAAATTGAAGAAACAATTAATCGTAAAGTTCGTGAAAGTATTGATGAAAATCAGCGTGAATACTATTTACGTGAAAAATTAAGAGCAATTAAAGAAGAATTAGGGGATAGTGTCCCTAAAGAAGATGATGCGGAATCAATTCGTGAAGAGCTGCAAAAGAATCCATATCCTCAATATGTTAAAGATAAGATTGAAGAGGAATTAAGAAGGTTTGAAACAATGCCGGCAGCTTCGTCAGAAGCTAATGTAGTAAGGACATATATTGACTGGATGTTAAAAGTGCCTTGGTATCAAGAAACTAAGGATGTTGAAGATATCCAAAGAGTTGAAGCTGTTTTAAATGCTGACCACTATGGTTTAGAAAAAGTTAAAGAAAGAATCGTAGAACATTTAGCAGTTAAACAGATGACACAAAATTTAAAAGCACCGATCATTTGTCTGGCAGGGCCACCAGGTGTAGGGAAAACATCGCTTGCTAAAAGTATCGCTCGAGCATTAGATCGAAAATTTGTTAAAGCGTCTTTAGGTGGTGTTAAAGATGAAGCAGAGGTAAGAGGACATCGTCGAACTTATTTAGGATCGATGCCAGGAAGAATTATCCAAAGTATGAAAAAAGCAGGTGTTGTAAATCCTGTCTTCCTGCTGGATGAAATTGATAAGATGTCTAGTGATTATAAAGGAGATCCAACTAGTGCGATGCTGGAGGTTCTTGATCCTGAACAGAATAGTCAATTTTCTGATAATTATTTAGAAGAACCTTATGATTTATCAAGAGTGTTGTTTATTGCAACTGCTAATGATTTAGGAAATATTCCGGCACCACTTCGTGATCGTTTGGAAATCATTGAACTGTCTTCTTATACAGAACAAGAAAAGTTAATGATTGCAAAAAACCATTTGATTAAAAAGCAATTAGAAATTCATGGTTTAAAAGATGAACAATTAACTTTTGAAGATGATGCTTTAATGGCAATCATACGTCATTATACTCGTGAAGCTGGAGTCCGTGATTTAGAAAGATTAATTGCAAAAGTATGTCGTAAAGCAGTTTTAATTATTTTAAAAGATAAAGAAAAGAAGATTACTGTTGTTGCAAGTGAACTTGAACAATATCTTGGTAAAGCTCCATTTGAACATACTAAGAAGTTAGATCATAGTCAGGTTGGAGTTGTAACGGGAATGGCATATACTCAATTTGGTGGAGACATTCTACCAATTGAAGTCAATCATTTCCAGGGTTCTGGTAAATTTATTATTACTGGACAATTAGGTGACGTAATGAAAGAGTCTGCGTCAATTGCTTTAGACTATATGAAAGCTAATAAAACTAAATATGGTCTTGAGGAAGTTGCTTTTGATAAAGAGGATATTCATATTCATGTACCAGAAGGTGCAGTGAAAAAAGATGGGCCTAGTGCTGGTGTGACATTAACAACGGCAATTTATTCGGCATTTAAGAATAAACCGGTGCGTAATGATGTTGCAATGACTGGTGAGATTACTTTGAGAGGTAATGTTCTTCCAATTGGAGGATTAAAAGAAAAATCAATTTCAGCTCATCGTTCAGGTATCAGAAAGATTATTATTCCTAAAGATAATGCCAAAGATATTGATGATATTCCTGAATCAGTTCAAAATGATTTAGAAATTGTTTTGGCTGATCATATTGATACGGTTTTAGAACATGCACTTGTTAAATAAAAGGGTTAAAAAAATTAACCCTTTTTCTTATCTTGTGATACAATAGAGAAGGTGATAGAAATGGTAAAAATTAAAAAAGCACAATATGTTCTTTCAGCTGCCTGGAAGAGCCAATGGCCTCAGGAAGAATACCCAGAAATGTGTTTGGCAGGTCGTAGTAATGTAGGGAAAAGTAGTTTCATAAATGCGATGTTAAATCGTAATGGTTTGGCTAAAGTATCCAGTACGCCTGGGAAAACGAAAACATTAAATTTTTTTAATGTTAATGATGCCTTATATTTTGTTGATGTACCAGGTTATGGTTATGCTAAAGTAAACGATAATGTTACTAAGCAGTTTGGTAAAACTATGGATGAGTATATTGCGATGAGATCAACTTTAAAGGGGTTTGTTTTATTAGTTGACTATCGTCATAAACCAACAAAAGATGATATAACGATGTATGAGTTTGTTAAACATCATAATGTTCCAGTAGTAGTTGTAGCTACTAAAGAAGATAAACTTAAAAGAAATGATTTAAAGAAAAATGAAAAAATCATTAAAGAGACATTAGGTTTTCATCCTGAAGATAAATTTATTCGTTTTTCAAGTTTGAAGAAAAAAGGAATTGAGGAAGCTTGGAATGTTATTTATGAATTATGTGATATCGATTTTAATTAGACAGTTTGACTGTCTTTTTTCATATTCTAGATTTTTTTGCATATAGTTTGGTGGGAGGTAAATATGCAAAAGATATATTTTGAAAAATGGGTTGATTTGAATCATCAGTTAAAAGAGCTGTTATCATTGTCGGTTGATGAATCAATTAACTACAAGATTGAAAATGTTGGTGTTAGAGCAATCGGAAGTTTAATTGTAAAAGGAGAATATAACGACGAAAAGAAATTTGAAGAGAATATTGAAATGGATGTTTTAGCTACTTTTGATAAGATTGTTGATCAACGGGATTTTAATATTAAAGTAGAAGATTTTGATTATTTTATTAAGGATGGGAATGTTCAAATTAAAATTGAGGTTGGAATTCATGGTGTAGTAGAAGGTGAGGATCGATATGTAAGAGATGAAAATTTTTTGAAGGAAGATACTTTAGAAGAAATTGAAAGTTTAATTCGTGATGAAAAACCAGTTGAGGCTCCAACTGTTACACCGATAAAAGAACCAGTTAGAGAAGTGACTAGGGAAAGCGAGCCGGTTGTAATGGAAGAAACGGTAAAAAGACCAGCAGCTGTTAAAAATGTTGAAAAGCTGGAGCCGGTTTATCAAAAAATGGAAGTTGAAGATACTGTTGAGATAATACCTGAAACTAAGGAAACGATGGTAACAAAAGAAGCGGTAGTGGCTAAAGAAGCAGCTATAGCCAAGGAAATCAGTGAACAATTACAGGAAAAAGTCTATCCAAGTAAGTCACGACCAATTTTTCAGGATACTAGTGACAGTGTGGGTACTTATTATTTGTATATTGTTAAAGAAAATGATAGTTATAGTGAAGTAGCTGCTCGTTATAGCGTTGATGAAAATGTAATTCGTGATTATAACCAGGATAAATCTTTAGAACCTGGTAGTGTTCTAATTATTCCTTATGTATGTCAATAAGGTAATAAAAGAAGCCTATTCACTGGAAGTTATTGGTTTTATCAAAGTATCTAAAAAAGTATACAAAGTGAAATGTAGAGAAGGCTTTTTTTGTCTGAAATTTGTTGAAAATAATAATTTGTCTGTAGTACTGGACCATATTGAAAGTTTACATTTAAAATGTTTTTTGCCAATAATCAAGAATTCTCACCATCAAGTATTAACAACATGTGAGGATAAGATATTTTATCTTAGCCCCTGGTTAGTAAATGACAATGCAATCATAAAGGAGTTAAAATTAAAGTTTTATTATGAATGTCTTGCTTATCTTCACTCAAGTTCTTTTTTTAATTATAGTGTTTCGAAGAGCTTTTTTAAACGTCAGATTGAAGATATTCATAAAATTATTTGTGAACGGCAAATGTATTATGATGAGTTGATGAATAATTTTGAAACTTTGTCATACCGTAGCCCTACTGGCTGGATGTTTGTTTTGAATTATCATCGAATTGAATGCTGCCTGCAGAATGCTTTAGAATTATTAGAAAGTTATGAAAACTATGTTTGTAATCTAGATACTCTCAGATTGTGTTTAACTTATAATAATTTTAGTTATAATCATATTATGATGAAAGAAAGTAAACTGATTTCAATTGATCATATTAAAATTAATTTATGTATTTATGATATTTATAATATGTATCAAAAAATACCCGAGCTCATTTTTGATTTTGATGTAATTTTAGATAGTTATTTTTGTAAATTAAAATTATTGAAGGAAGAAAGATTATTATTGCAATGTCTATTGCATGTAGTTCCAATCATTAAACTAGATCATGATGAGATTAATAATATTATCATGATGTCGAGGTTGTTATATTATTTAGATTCGATTTCTTCATTAAATAAAAAGCTTTCAATTGACTAGCAGGTAGGATTTTGTTAGAATGATTTTAGCAATGATCAGGAGGAGTAAGTCTTGATGCTTTATAGAGAGTCTCTAGCTGGTGGAAATGGGATAAGATAAAAGATTGAAGGTAGCCTAGGAGCATGTTTATTGAAGACTAGTAGGTAAACACGTATAACTGCGTTAAGGTTTCGAGGCATAAAATTATTATGCAAAGTAAGGTGGTACCACGAGCATTCGTCCTTATGACGATGCTTTTTTATTTTTAGGAGGTAATTTATGGAGCAGACAGCTGTTTGGGTATTGTTTGTTGCAGCTTGTATCTTTTTGTTGTATTTTTTTAGTAAAAGAATGTTACAGATTAAAAAAATACAGCAGGATCAGCGTAACGAATATGAAGAGAATCGGATCAAGTATCGTAATTTTACAAGTGAGATGTTCGATAAAACTTCTGATGATCAGCTCATCCATGCGGTAATGTTTCATATTATGGCAAAAGAAGATAAATTATATGAAGGTGATGAAATTAATGGTACTTTAAAAGATATTTTAACACATGGAGAATTATTGATTTACACAATTTATCAAGTTGAATCTTCAATGGCAGGGAAACATGGTTCAGTTCACACTTTTTTTATTAAAGAACCTTATTGTACATACCGACCTTATGTAAAAGAGGCTTTTGAAGCAGTTGGCTGTCATGATATAGTTGAGCTAATGGGGTCTGCTGAAAAATTATCATTGATGATTGAAAATGATGAAGAAATTGAAATAAATGATGATAGTGATTATGGTGGATACAATTTTGCAGATTATACAAATGCGTTGATGTCAATGCTTAAATCTTCAGGAATTGTATCGAAAACCAGCAAATTTATTAGAGAAAACAAAAAAGATTTTATTGATATGGAGGTAGTAAGTGATGAGTAAACAATTAGAACCAAAATATAATCATCGTAAAGTTGAAGAAGGGAAATATCGTCATTGGATTGATAAGAAATATTTTGAAGCTGGGGATACAAGTAAAAAACCGTATGCAATTGTAATTCCGCCACCAAATGTAACAGGGAAATTACATTTAGGACATGCCTGGGATACAACTTTACAAGATATGATCATTCGCTATAAAAGAATGCAGGGATATGATGCTCTATGGCTTCCAGGAATGGATCATGCCGGGATTGCCACACAAGCAAAAGTTGAAGCTAGAATGCGTGAAGAAGGAGTATCTCGTTATGATTTAGGACGTGAAGGCTTTTTAGAAAAAGCCTGGTCGTGGAAAGAAGAATATGCATCAATTATTCGAGCTCAATGGGAAAAATTGGGTTTGTCTCTAGATTATTCAAAAGAACGTTTTACTTTAGATGATGGTTTAAGTGATGCTGTTAAAGAAGTATTTGTTAAGTTATACAACGAGGGTTTAATTTATCAAGGAAAAAGAATTATTAACTGGGATCCTGTTCAAAGAACAGCATTAAGTAATATTGAAGTAATCCATAAAGAAATTGAAGGGGCGATGTATTATTTTAAATATCAAATCGTTGATAGTGATGAACAATTAATTATAGCTACTACACGTCCAGAAACAATGTTTGCTGATCAAGCAATTTTTGTACATCCTGATGATGAAAGATATACTCATCTAGTTGGTAAAAAAGCTATTAATCCTGCTAATGGTGAGGCTTTACCAATTATGGCAGACAGCTATATTGATATGTCATTTGGAACAGCAGTAATGAAATGTACACCTGCTCATGATCCTAATGACTTTGCGCTAGCAAAAAAATATAATCTAGAAATGCCAGTTTGTATGAATGATGATGGAACAATGAATGAACTGGCTGGTAAATACCAGGGGATGGATCGTTTTGAGTGTCGAAAAGCTCTAGTAGCTGATTTTAAGGCTGCTGGTGTTGTTGATCATATTGAAAAACATATGCATCAAGTAGGACATTCAGAAAGAAGTAATGCTATAGTAGAGCCATATTTATCAAAACAGTGGTTTGTTAAAATGAAACCATTAGCTAAAGCTGCTTTAGAGAATCAATTAAAAGATTCTAAAGTAAATTTTGTACCTGAACGTTTTGAAAAAACCTTTAATCAATGGATGGAAAATATTGAAGACTGGTGCATTTCCCGTCAGCTATGGTGGGGACATCAGGTACCAGCCTGGTATCATAAAGAAACTGGTGAAGTATATGTTGGTAAAACAGCTCCTGAAGACATAGAAAACTGGGTTCAGGATGAGGATGTTTTAGATACCTGGTTCTCTAGTGCTCTTTGGCCATTTTCAACTTTAGGCTGGCCAAATACTGATAGTGAGTTATTTAAACGGTATTTTCCAACTAATACTTTGGTAACTGGTTATGATATTATTTTCTTCTGGGTAAGCAGAATGATTTTTCAATCGTTACATTTTACTGATCAAAGACCATTTGAGCATGTTTTGATTCATGGCTTAATTCGTGACGAACAAGGAAGAAAAATGTCTAAATCATTAGGTAATGGTGTGGATCCAATGGATGTTATTGATGAATATGGGGCTGATACATTACGCTTCTTCTTAACAACAAATTCTGCTCCAGGAATGGATTTACGCTATATTCCTGAAAAACTTGAAGCTTCATGGAATTTTATTAATAAAATTTGGAATAGTGCAAGATTTGTTTTAATGAATATTGATGAATCAATGAAGTATGAAGATTTATCATTTGAGAATCTTAATTTATGTGATAGATGGATTTTAAATCGTTTGAATGAAGTGATTCATGAAGTTGATATAAATATGGATAAATTTGAATTTGTTAATGTTGGAAGTGAATTATATAAATTTATCTGGGACGATTTTTGTTCATGGTATATTGAACTTACTAAAGTCCATTTAAATAGCGATAACGCTTTAGAAAAACAGGCTAGCTTAAATACTTTAGTTTATGTATTAAATGCAATTGTTAAGATGCTGCATCCATTCATGCCGTTTGTAACAGAAGAGATTTTTCAGGCTATTCCACATCTTGAAGAGTCTATCTGTATTGCTTCATGGCCAGAAGTAAATGATGAATTTAATGATGAGACAATTAATGATCAATTTATGTATTTAATTGATATTGTTAAAGGTATTCGTGAAATTAGAACACAGTATACAATTAAAAATGCAATTGAAGTAGCTTATTCAATCACTACTAAAGATACTGCTTTAGAAGCATTAATGAATCAGTGTTTACCATACATTAAGAAATTATGTAATGCAGTATGTCTTGGTTATAATCTTGATGCTAATGGTGAGGTAGCTAATATTACAATTAAAGGTGGTAATTCGCTATTGGTTGAATTAGGTGATTATATTGATAAAGATGCTGAAAAAGAAAAACTGATAACTCAGTTAAAGAAACTTGAAGGTGAAATCAAGCGTTGTCAAAACATGCTTTCAAATGAAAAGTTTATTTCTAAAGCACCTGAAGAAAAAGTAGAATTGGAAAGAAGTAAGTTAGCTGATTACCAATCTAAATATGATGCAGTTAAAGAAAAATTAGAAACAATGTAAATGATTAAGCTGTTGATGATATTTCAACAGCTTTTTTGTATAAAAATTATTTTTTTTGAAGTAAAATTAATAATTTAAGTGTAAATAATAATAAGAGGTTTAGTGGAAGTGTGAGGTTAAATTATAAGGAGGAAATGAAAAATGAACGAGTTACAATTATGTAGTCAGATGCAAATTTCTGGTGGTGGGTTTACTACTGTATTCTTTTGTGTGATCATGGGAACGGCAATTTATAAGATGGCAAAGTCAACGGCTGGAAGACTATCTATTCCTAAAATTATTTCAATTGAGTGGCGTTAAAATGAAGGAATTGCCAGTTTCATCACAAATGCAGGTCAGTGGTGGATTTGTACTACCTTTTATTATTTCGTTGATTGCTGTTAGTAGTGCTGTTAATATTGCAAGAGTAGTAAGAAGTCATTATTCTATTACTAGAAGTCGTTAATATGAAAGGCTAAAAAGCCTTTCATATTTTATAACTATCTGCATATTCTTTATTGGAGGTGGAATATGAAAATAGTTAGATTTGTTATCGTAGTATCTATAGCTTTATCGTTATTATTTAGTTGTTTTTATTTGAAATTTTTTTCATCAATTGGAAGTAAAATTAATGCTTACATAGTACAGGTGGGAATTTATAAACAAGATGAAAATGCTAATGAAATGATTACTAAATTAACTGAACTGCAGCAGCCAAATTATAAGTATCAAAAAGACAATAATTTTGTTGTTATTACAGGAGTATTTTTAGATGAAGAGGAGGCTAAAAAAATGGGAAATACAATTAGTGAACAAGGAATTACATGTGTAATTAAACAAGTTAAATTCACTAATAATTTTAAAGAGATTATTGAACAGCAAAACTATGAAGCAATTATTAAAGAGTTGGGATCATGAAAATAAAAAATTATCCTCAGGAAGAACGACCACGGGAAAAAGCTTATTACTATGGAATTGAAAGCTTAAATAATGTAGAACTGCTTGCATTGATTTTGAGAACAGGAAATAAACAAGAGTCAGTTTTAGAACTGGCACAACGAGTAATTAATGAAGTTGGTGGATTAGCATATTTAAAAGATGTTACTTATCACCAGCTTGTTTTAATTAAGGGAATTAAAAAGGCAAAGGCAATTGAAATATTGGCAGTAGTAGAGCTTACAAAAAGATTAAAACAGCCTCAAAGTATTATGCCTGTCATTAAAGAGCCTAAAGATGGTTATAATCTAGTTAAAGATAAATTAATGTTTGAACAGCAGGAAAGAGTAATTATTTTATGCTTAAATTCAAGATTAGAAGTAATGAAAGAAAAAACTGTATTTATTGGAAGTAATAATATTTCAATCATTAGTGGACGAGAGTTATTTAAAGAAGCATTGATTTGCGGCAGCAGTCGAATTATGGTGATACATAATCATCCTTCTGGTAACCCTGCTCCTTCACTACAGGATATTGAAACTACTAAACGTTTATATAAAATGGCTGAGGAATTAGAAATTGAAGTTATTGATCATTTAATAATTGGAAGAAAGAAATTTTATAGTTTTGCATCAAAAGAGATTATTGAAGCCTAAAGTTAATTGATTATTTTATATTAATGCCTTATAATGATATCAACGTGTGAGGTGATAGTTTGAATAATCGAAAGAAACAACGAAATAGAAGAATAATTTTAATAATTACGGTTGCAATTATTGTTTTTTCAAGTATCTCATTAATTTTTTCAAGAACTCAATGGGGAATTGAAAGAATGATTAGTGATTCCGTAGCGGTAGTAGAATATTATGTGATAAAAAAACCAATTGAGTTTGTAAGCAGCTTGTTTAGTGAATATAATGAACTAAAAGATGTATATAATGAAAATAAGATTTTAAGAGCTAAGTTAGCGGCTTATGCAAGTGTTGAAGTTAATACTGATGTTTTATCAGGGGAAATAGATGATTTAAAGAAGGCGTTAGATCTCAGTCATCTGCCAACGGACTATAATGTGAAAACAGCAACTGTAATTGCACGTGATGCCAGCAGCTGGACTAATGAAATTACAATTGATCTAGGAAGTATGGCAGGGGTAAGCAAGGATATGGTTGTTGTTGCTTCTAAAGGAATGGTAGGGAAAGTAACTTCAGTTACTGAAGTTAGTGCCACAGTTCAATTATTAACAACTGAAAAACCTGTTTCTGATTTGCCTGTTCAAATTATGAATGGTGATCAAAATATTTATGGTCTACTAAAACGTTATGATGTTGAAAGTAAGTGTTATGAGGTAACATTGTTAAGTAATGTAGATAAACTGGAAGAAAATGCTAAAGTTATTACTTCTGGATTGGGTGGTGACCAAAAGGCACCAAAAGGAATTTACATAGGTACTGCTGAGGTTATTGATGTTTCTAGTGATGGAACAACTAAAACTCTTAAGGTTAAACCAGCAGAAGATTTTAGTGATTTAAGTTATGTTTCAGTAGTTTTTAGAGGAAATGATGATGAATAAGAAATTATATCGTTATTATTTGGTGATGGCACTTAGTTTTATGATTGATAGTGTTATTAATTATTATATTCCATTTAATTTTGATAAATCTGGAATAACAATTATACCTTGTATTGGATTAATGATGTTTACATTATTAAATAATACTATTGGAGATGAGCATCGATATATTTTTGCTACTGTAACTGGTTTATATTATGCAGTTGTGTATGCTAATAGTTTGTTAATATATGTTTTATTGTATTGTTTGTATGCTTTTTTAGGAAAAAAATATACTAAATTAGCAGCTTTTACCCTTTTAGAAATGTTTATCGCTGTAATTGTGACAATAATCGCCCAAGAGATAGTGTTATACTGGTTAGTGTGGATAACAAATATTACACAGCTTTCGATAGTAACATTTATGACTAATCGTTTGCTGCCAACGGTAGCAGTTAATTTATTTTTAATTGCGCCAGTATATTTTATCCATAAGAAATTAGGATTCGAGGGTAAGGTAAATGCATATCAAAGTAAAAGGGGTTAATGGTCATCTGGTTTTTGTTTTTGATGATAGTCAGGAATTTAATAGTTTAATGAGTGAATTAGAAAGCCTTTTAGAGTCTCCGTTGCTTAAAAGTGATGGTTATTTTCCAAAGGCTTTTTTTGATTTTAAAAGTCGAATTTTGAGTGTTCATGAATTATCGAAATTACTAGACTTATTATTTGAAAAACAAGTTTTATTATTTGATGGTATTAATATGATAAAAAAAGAATATAAAAATAATATTAAAATAATTGAAAAAACTATTCATTCAGGTGAAGTAATGGAAATAGAACAGGATACTTTAATTATTGGACAAATAAATCCAGGGGCAGTTGTACGGTTTAATGGAAAATTATATGTGATGGGAAAAGTAAGTGGTTTTGTTGAAGGCATAAGTGCCAAATCAAAAATTAGTGGACAGTGTTTTAAAAATGCTCATATTAGAATTAATGGAGTTTCTCGACAAAATTATACAAGTTCTGAACTTACAATGCTTTATTATAAAGACAATGAAATATTCTTAGATAAGGGGGACATGATCTATGTCTAGAGTTATAGTAGTTACTTCTGGTAAAGGCGGGGTAGGTAAAAGCAGTATAAGTGTTAATTTAGCTAGTGCTTTGGCGTATTCTAAATTTAAAGTTTGTTTGATTGATGGTGATTTTGGTCTTAAAAATCTTGATGTTATGATGGGTTTAGAGAACAGGGTTGTTTATGATCTGAATGATGTGGTTGAAGGCCGTTGTACGATTGAGCAGGTTTTGGTAAAAGATAAAAGAATAGCTGGATTAAGTTTATTACCGTCATGCAAATCATTATCATTTGAAAATTTAGATACCAAAATAATGAATTCTTTAATTGAAAGATTAGGTAAGGATTTTGATTTTATTATTGTAGATAGTCCTGCTGGAGTTGAAAAAGGATTTGAATATTCAGCTTCATTAGCTAGTGAGGCAATTGTAGTTGTAAATCTTGATGTATCATCACTGCGTGATGCGGATCGTGTTGTTGGTCTATTGATGAAAAAAGGGATTAATACTATTAATATGGTAGTTAATAAGGTGAATATTGATGATATTGAAAGTTCTCGTTCATTAACGATTGATGATGCTAAAGAAATATTATCATTACCGTTACTGGGAATTGTATATGACAGTCATGATATGATCGAGGCTAATAATCGTGGAGTGCCAATTTTTTTAGATCAGCAGAATTTGTTACATAATTGTTTTTTAAATATTTCAAAGCGTCTATTGGGACATCAGGTTCCATATGTAAAATATAAAAAGAAAAGTTTAATTCGTCGATTTTTTTATTCATAATTCAAGTCTTTAATATAAATTGTTATCATATAATGAATTAGGTGATATAATGAATGATCTTGATGATGTAAGAAAGAGAATGCAAAAAAGACGTCAAACAAAAAAGCCTTTAAATGATGATAATTTTAAACGATTTTATAATTTTATGGTCAAATTTATGGTCGTTATTTTGGTGGCTTTGGTTTCGATGTCATATATTAAATTAAATCCTGATTCAAATTTAAAAAAAATGATTTTAAATGATACCAATTATAAAATGTTTACAAGCTGGTTATCTGATACTATATTTTCATTTTTACCTTCAGATGAAATAACGGTATCAAGTGAGATAAGTTATCAGCATATAAAAGACGATTATTATAAAAATAATAGTAATGAGGTTTTAAGTATAGAAGAAGGCAGGGTTATTGAAACTGGAACAAATGAGAATTTAGGTGGATATGTTGTTATTTTAGGTAAAAATAATGTGTCGATTACTTATAGTGAAATTGATAATGTAATGGTGGCGTTATATGATGAGGTTGATCAGGGGATGGTGCTAGGAAGTTATAATGAAAAATTTATTTTACAGTTTGAATATCTTGGTAAAGAAATAAGCTATGAAGAGTATCAAAGGATGGAATAATTGGTATATCCATCCTTTTACTGTAATGTATTTACTAATAAGTATTATAAATAATAATTTTTTTAATTATATTAGTGCTTTACTTATTGTTTGTATTCATGAATATGGCCACTATTATTTTGCTAAAAAGTTTAATTTTGAGATAGATAAAGTTGAAATATTTCCTTTTGGTGCTTTTTTGAGTGTAAATGATTACGGAGTTCATCATATATGTGAGGAATTGATCATGTTGATGGCAGGTTTAGCGATGCATTTGCCTATTTATTTTATAATTGAAATATTTATTAAAAATCAGTATTTATTAGAAGTAAATCAATTAGTACTTGTCTTTAATCTTTTACCGATATATCCATTAGACGGGTCTAAAATTTTATTGCTTTTATTATCATTGTGTAAAGATTACTATCAGGCAATTAAATTACAAATAAAAATATCCTTATTATCTTTATCGGTATTAATTGTTTTATATAATAAAATTGGTTATTTATTTGTATATTTTTATTTATTGTATGCTAATTATGAATATATTAGAGAATTTCGCTATATGATTATCCGTCTTTATTTAAAAAGAATGCAGCATAATCAATATAAGTATTGTAAGATTAATCATAATTTTAACTTTTATCGACCATATTGCAATATTTATATAATTGATGGAAAAACATATAGTGAAAGACAAATGTTACAGTTTTTAATAAAAAAACTGAAAACCGATTGACTTTAGAGGATAAATTTAATATAATGCTACTGTTGTAGACCTCTAGCTACAACCGCACATAAAAGGTATTAAAGCATTGCTGCCTTGGTTGGCGAGTCTTAGAATATTTATAGGAGGTGCGATATGTACGCAATTATTGAAACAGGTGGAAAACAAATCAAAGTTGAAGCTGGAGATACTATTTTTGTAGAAAAATTAGATGTTGAAGCAGGAGAAAAAGTAGTTTTTGATAAAGTATTATTAGTTGGAGATAAAACTACTAAGTTAGGTGCTCCATATATTGAAGGAGCAACTGTAGAAGCTACTGTTGAAAAACAAGGTAAGGAAAAGAAAGTAGTTGTTTATAAATACAACCCTAAAAAACATTACCACAAAAAACAGGGTCATAGACAACCTTATACAAAATTAGTAATTGATGCTATCAATGGATAATGATCAAAGTATTAATTAAAAAGAAACAAAATCAAATCATTAATCTTAAAATATCTGGTCATGCAAATAGTGACGTTTATGGCAGAGATTTAATCTGTGCTGGTGTTTCTACTGCTAGTATAGGAACATTAAATATGCTGGTAAAAAAAGGTTTTTTAGATAATCATATAGGAACGGTTGAGGTTAATGAAGGATATATAAACATAATCGTAGATCAGGTAGATGATATTTGCCAGGTGGTGCTAGAGACACTTGAGACAACTTTAGATACTATGGTTGAAGATTATGGTCAGTTTATTGAAATATCTAAAGTGGAGGTGTAACATATGATGTTCAAATTAGATTTACAATTATTCGCTTCTAAAAAAGGGGTTGGATCAACTAAAAACGGTCGTGATTCTAGATCAAAAAGATTAGGAGCTAAATTAGCTGATGGGCAATTTTGCACAGCAGGATCTATTATTTATAGACAAAGAGGAACTAAAATTCATCCAGGTACTAATGTAGGAAAAGGTGGAGATGACACTTTATTTGCTACAGTTGACGGAATTGTAAAATTCGAAAGACTTGGTAGAGATAGAAAAAAAGTTTCAGTTTATCCAGCTGCATAATTTAATCCCTGAAAAGGGATTTTTTTGTATCGATTGGAGAATAATAAGAAAAGAGGTGGATTTATGCAATTTATTGATAAAGCAAAAATTAGAGTTGAAGCTGGAAAAGGCGGAGATGGAACAGTTGCTTTTAGACGCGAAGCTCATGTTCCTAAAGGAGGGCCTGCTGGTGGTGATGGTGGAAAAGGTGGTAGTGTTATTTTTGAGGCCACAACATCACTTTCGACTTTACTAGATTTAAAATATAATCGCTTATATAAAGCTCCTTCTGGACAAAATGGAATGGCTAAAAAGATGCATGGTAAAGATGCTGTTGATACATTGATTAAGGTTCCTGTAGGAACAGTGATAATTAATGAGGAAACAAATAGAATCATGGCTGATTTGACAGAAGATAAGCAGCGAGTAGTAATTGCTAAAGGTGGACGTGGTGGACGTGGAAATGCTCGCTTTGCAACTTCGAGAAATCCTGCTCCACAAATTTGTGAACGTGGTGAACCAGGGGAAAAATTTGATTTACAGTGTGAATTAAAATTATTGGCTGATGTCGGACTAGTAGGGTTTCCTTCTGTTGGTAAATCAACTCTACTTTCAGTTGTTTCAAGAGCACGTCCTGAGATAGCTGATTATCATTTTACAACAATTGTACCAAATCTTGGAGTAGTACAGGTTAAAGATGGGCGCAGTTTTGTTATGGCCGATTTACCAGGTTTGATCGAAGGTGCTGCTCAGGGTAAAGGTTTAGGACATCAATTTTTAAGACATATTGAGCGTTGTCGAGTTATTGTTCATATTATTGATATGGGTGCTGTTGATGGACGTGATCCGTATGAAGATTATGTAACAATAAATAAAGAATTAGGTGAATATCAGTACCGTTTATTAGAACGTCCTCAAATTGTCGTTGCCAATAAAATGGACGAAGAAGGAGCAGAGAAAAATCTGACTCGTTTTAAAGAACTGGTTGGTGATGAAGTTAAAGTTTTTCCTATCAGTGCTATCATTCACGATGGTGTTGATCAGGTATTATATGCAATTGCGGACACTTTAGCTGTTGCCCCATCGTATGTGTTAGAAGAAAATAATGAGAAAAATACAGTTCTTTATACAATGAAAGATGAAGAAGAAAAACCGTTTGAATTACATAATCTAGGTAATGGAAACTGGAAGATTACTGGAAAGCGAATTGAAAGAATGGTAGCAATGACTTCATTAGTAAGTGACGATTCTTTAAAACGTTTATTAATTAAATTAAGAAATATGGGGGTAGATGAAGCCCTTAGAAATGCCGGAGCTAAAGATGGTGATAATGTAGCTATTGCTGATTTTGAATTTGATTATTATGAATAAGCAAAATATAATTTTATGATAATAGAGGCTGGATAAAATAACTTGAAGTTTTTTGTCTGGTCTTTTTATTATGAATCGAAAAAGTTGGAAAAATAAAAGAAGTGTTTTAGATATAAAGATGGTATAATGGTATGGAAAGGATGATAACATGGGAATATATTTAAATCCAGGGAATAAAGCATTTGAGACGGCAATAAATAGTGAAATATATGTAGATAAATCATTATTGATAGAGTATACAAATAAGGTAATCAACACTAATATGCAATATGTCTGTGTATCAAGACCAAGAAGATTTGGAAAGAGCACCGATGCTAATATGTTAGTAGCCTATTACTCTAAGGGATGTGATTCATCGAATATATTTGAAACATTAAAGATATCAAAAACAAATAATTATCAAAAACATTTAAATAGACATAATGTGATTCACATAGATATTCAAAAATTTTTAAGTGCTAATGAATCTATTCAAGAAATGATTAAGGATATAAATGAATCGATTTTATTTGAACTATTTGAAATATATTCAGAAATTAATTTTATAAGAAAAGATATATTATCAAGAGTATTATCACAAATTTTTGCTTATACAAATGAAAGTTTTATTTTTGTTATTGATGAATGGGACTGTATCTTTAGGGAATATAAAGAAGATAAAAAAGCTCAGGAGAAGTATCTGGATTATTTAAGA
>JAETPY010000019.1 GCA_021770925.1 Erysipelotrichaceae bacterium
GAAGAAGTAGACAGTGCATATGAAGCATTGATAAGAGCATACGTAGACTTAAGATTAATTCCAAATAAGGATCTATTACAAGAATTGATCAATAAAGCAAATGGATTAAATGAAGCGAATTATACAGCTAAGACATGGTCAGTAATGTCAAATGCATTAGAAGAAGCAAAAGCAGTATTAGGTAATCCAAATGCAAGTGAAGAAGAGGTTAAAGCGGCAGAAACGGTATTAAAAGATGCAATGAATAATTTAGTAATTAAAAATACAGCATCAGATGTTAAATCTGTTAATAATGGTGATTCGTCAGCAATAAAAACTGGTGATAACAGTAAAATTCTTTCATTAGGATTAACCAGTTTGATAGCTCTTGCTGGTGGTTCTATTATATTAAAAAAGAAAAAAGATTAAAATTTTAGTTTTTGTGAAATAGTCACTATTTAATTAGTGACTATTTTTATTAAGGGTACTGGTATACTATTATGCAGCTGAAGCTGATTTGGACATAGATTATCACTGTTATGTGTGGTAAAGTACAAGCTGTTGGCCGTGATACTATAGATGAGGAAATTGATATGGTATATTTTATAAAAATATGATTTAAAATGATAAAATATTTGGTTTAATTATTAAGACATAATTTGTTGAAATGTTTTGTTTTTCGCTAAATAATATAGGAAAATGCTAAAAAACCCGTTGTATTTTATTGGTTAAATTCAAAAAAATTTGATAATTGCAATAAAATTTGCATAAATATAATTTTTATGATATTATAGGTGATGTAGAAACGGGGGATAGAATTAGAAATGAAATCAATATTTGAAGTTCAATACAGAGGTAAAAACGTTAATACAGCTGAAATTGAAAAAATGGTAAAAGAGGACGTTAAATCAAAAGGAGTTAAGATCTCATCTATTGATACGTTGAACATGTATTATACACCAGAAACTGCTTCAGTGTATTACGTTGTGACTACTAAAGACGGTGAATCAATTAATAACGAAGAACCAATCGCTGTTGAGTAGTCTTAATATAATATCCAAGATATATCCAAAAACAAAGAACGGTGCTAGATACCGTTTTTTGTTTAAAAAAATTAATAATTTTTAAAAATTATTATCTTTAATCTTAGTGGTTAATCGACAAGAAACATGCTATAATTATTTTGTTTTAAGGAGTGAACAAAATGAAAAAGATTGTAGTAGGTGTTTTAGTATTGTTATTATTTACAGCTTGTTCTAGTAACGATAATAGTCAAACACTTTTTGTAGCTGATAAAAATGATCGATATGGTCTTGTTAATATAGATGGAGAAAAACAAACTAAATTTATCTATGATAAATATGAGTCAATAGGTAATTATGGGTATATTGTAGTTAAAGATAAAAAATATGGATATCTTTCTTATGAAGGGGAAGAAATTATAAAATTGGGTGAGTATCAAAGATTAGAGTCTATCTCAAATATGGTAGTTGCTTTTGATAAAAATGACAATATTTCAATTTTAAATAGTGCTGGTAAAACTCTATATAAGACTGATAAAAAAACTGAAATAGTTTTATCTGGTTTGCCTATTGTTCATAAGGATAATGATTTTCTGGTTCTTCATGATACAGGCGAGGTGCTAGTAAATAGTAAAGACAAGATTTTAAGTAGTAATATGATTGATGATTATATTGCAGTATGTTTTGAAAAATCATTACAAATATATAATCAAGCGAATTTAAAAAAGGTTGTTAAGGTTAAACATGGTGGAAAGTACCAGCTGATGTCTCATAGTCATGATGAAGGCTATTTGTTTTATAACCGTGAGAGTCAAGAGTCATTGGCTTGTGATAATGATGGTAATATCGTATTTGAAGCTAAAATAGATCTTGATGATTTCTATTTTGATAAATCAAATAATATTACTGGTGTAAAGAATCAAACAACTTATTTGTTTGATAAAAAGGGTACAGCAACTGCAATTAATAGTTATTATCGAGACCTTGATAACTATGTTATAAAAAATAAAGAAATGATTTATGGACCTCATAAATTTGTTTACAAAGGAAAGGAAATTGAAGTAAATAATATTCAATTGGATCCAATGGCTTCATATACTAGTAAAAAAATTTTTCCAGTTTATGCAAGAAATAAGGGCTATAAGTATTATGGTTTTGATGGTAAAGAAGCATTTAAGACCGTTTTTACAAGTGCTGAGGTTTTTGATCAAAATAATTTAGCTGTTGTTTCAAAAGAAGATGAAAAATATTATTTGATTAATCAGTCTGGCAAAAAGGTATCTAATAAATATACTAGAATTAATCATATTGGAGAAAAATATTATGCTGGGTTTGTTTCTGGCAGCAAATATGAGGTAATCGATACAAGCGGTAAGAAAATTATTGATGATAAATTTATGGACGATGGTTATATTTTTATATATAATGAGGTAGTCTACGGTATTTTTAATAAAAGTGGAACAAGTTATGTTTATGATATGGATGAGCTGGAAGTTGTTTTTTCGGTTGAAGGAAATCTTGAATTTGCTGATGATGGATATTTTGTTAAAGATGATGGCGATGGCTATTATTCGTTGAGCGGTGAAGAAATTTATACGAGGTAATGAAATGGATTATTATGTTTATATGCTTGTGTCTCTAGCGATAATGTTAGTAAGTGTAAAGTTTATTTTTTGTGAGCTGGAAGGGCGTACAGCTAGAAAAAAAGGATTATTGAGCTGGTATTTGAAGTTATCAAAGCCGTTTAAATATATTCGAACACGAAGTATTATTTTAATGAGTATTTTTTGTTATATGATTGTATCTGTACAGCCTATTTTTACAATTCAATGGTTGATTGAATTAGTTGGTTTTGTTGCAGTTGGAGTTATTTTTGATGGTATTAGTCAATTAGCGGGTTATTATTTTAATAAAGTGCGATTTAAAAAAGATATTCGTAATGCATTAGTTACTAAAGATGAAATTAATAAGGCAATAGAATTACCAGATAATGATTTGGTACAACAAAGTATGCCAGTTTATTCAAGCCACGAGATTGTTTCTAGATATTTAAATGAGCAGACACATTTAGCTGCAATTTCTCTTGATGGCGGAGATTATATTTCATCATTTGAAAAACTGCCGCCGATTACTTATGCGGTTGAAGCTCAATTTGAAAAAGCAAAAGAAAAACTTTCTAATCAAAGTATTAAAGTTACAAGATTAACTAGTGAGGGTAAGCTTCCTTTTAAGGATGAGCGTTTAGATGTTGTAGTAAATGAGCTGGCTAATTATGATAAATATGATTTATATCGGGTAGTTAAGCCTGGTGGCTATATCTTAGTGAATCAAATGGGTAGTGATAATTACTGTGAACTTATCAATACTTTTTTACCTTTTAAATTACATAGCCAATGGAATTTAGAATCTGGTTCTAGAACTCTTAGTGAAATTGGTTTGGAGATAGTTGATGGGGTGGAAGAACATGGTTATGTTCGTTTTAATTCATTGACTTCATTTATTCATTTTATGAAAGAAATTACTCATACTGATATTAGTCAAGATCGATTTATAAATTTTTATGGGCATGTTTTAAAACAAATCAAAGAAAAAAGCTATTATGAGCTTACTACGCATCGTTTTATGGTGGTAGCAAGAAAAAAAGAACTTTAAAATCTGAATTAAATTAATAAAATGACAGGGGATAAATTCTTGTCATTTTATTGCTTTTAGAAATGATTGTTGTATAATGGTACTAACTTGATATGTATATTTAATGGCTAATTGAAGCATTAATAAAGAATCTTGTAAAAATCTGCTATTTTATTGATAAATAACTATTGATTATCGAAAATGTAGTGAAAATCAGGAGCAGATACTTACCATTATTTTAGGATCTATTTTACAGATGATAGAGTAGTAAATAAGATCCTTTTATGCAGTTTTAGGAGATAATATAATGAAAAAAATATCAAAATTAATGATTATCATTTTTATTTTGCTAAATGCAGCTGGCTGTACTAATAAAGCGAGTGATAAATTAATCAATACTAATGCGATAAAGGTTGAAGGTGATGGAATTTGTGAACAGACTGCGTCATTAAATGAAAATGTTAACATTACTAAAGATATAAAAAATGCATCTGTGGCAGATAATAATGATTTGACTAATTATAATAATAATCAGTTTAATAATGAATCTAAAACTAATGATGTCCAGGATATTAAACCTGATGAGCAGATGATCAGTGTAAGTATTATGATTGACTGCAAAACTATTTTTGATAATTTAGATGATTTAGAAAGCGGGTATAAGGACTATGTTCCTAAAGATGGTATAATCCTGGATGCCATTTCTTTAAAGGTAAAAAAAGGCAGCACAGTATTAGATGTGTTAGAAAACGTAAATCAAAAATATGGTTTAAATTTAAAAACTCGAAAATCTTCATTTGGGACGTATATTTATGGAATTGGAAATATAGAAGAAAAAATTTGTGGAAGCTCAAGCGGCTGGATGTATTGTGTAAATGGTGCTTTTTTAGGACAGAGTGCCAGCTCTTATCGATTAAAAGATGGGGATAAAATCAAATGGTGTTTTACATGTAAACCAGGAGATTTAAATTAAATTTTGAAAGGAAATTGATATGATCATAAAGAATTTTAAAGATAGTCATCCAATAGTATTGTTTAGTTATTTTTTAGCGATTATTATTTTATCAATTATTCAGTGTAATTATTATCTAATCGTATTGATAACGTTCTCAGCCCTTTTAGTAGATTATTTTTATAATCGAGATAATTTTTTTAAAGATATAAAATATTTTATTATTTTAGTTTTAATCGTTATGGTTAGTAATCCTCTTTTTGTTATGGAGGGTAAAGACATAATTTATCAAAATAGTTACATTACTATTACTAAGCAGGCAGTAATTTATGGTTTGGTTTTTGGAATGTTATTAGGGAGTATGCTTTTATGGTTCAAGGTGATGAAAAAATGCATTACTGATAGTCATATAGTATATTTATTTGGTTCTATTTTGCCAACTTTAGGTTTGGTGATTTCGATGAGTTTTAATATTATCAATAAATTAAAAAATCAGTATCAAAAAATAAAAGAAGCTAATTATCATATGCCAACTAAAAATAAATTTGTTTATTATCGTAATATAGTAGTGATCTTAGTTACCTATGCATTTGAATCTTCATTAGATATGATGAGTTCTATGATTGCTAGAGGGTATGGAAAAACTAAAAGGACAAGTTTCCATTTATATAGTTTTAAAAAAGATGATATGTTGAAATTATTGATTGTTATTGGATTAAGTATGATTTGTTTATGGGGATATTTTGGATATTATCGAGATTTTTATTATTATCCAGCTGTTCAAGTATATCATTTTAAGCTGATAGATGCCGTGTTTTTCTTAGCGTATTTATTATTAGCAGTTTTTCCAATATGGTTAGGAGGAAAGAAAGATGTATAAGATTGAAAACTTTAGTTTTACTTATCCAGAAGAAAAAAATGTAATTAAAAATATTTCTTTTGGTATAAACGAAGGTGATTTTGTCGTAATTTCTGGTAAAAGCGGGTGTGGAAAGACAACTTTATTAAAGCATCTTAAACCTTCATTAAAGCCTGAAGGTAAGATGAGTGGAACGATTATTTTAGATGAAGAGATTGAGGATGATGATACTAAAATAGGTTTTGTTTTTCAAAATCCAAATGACCAAATTGTTATGGATAAAGTTTGGCATGAAATTGCTTTTGGTTTAGAAAATACAGCGGTTCCTTTAAAACAGATGAAGCGTAGAGTGGGAGAAATTGTTAATTATTTTAATTTACAAAATATTATTAGTAGAGATACTCAATCTTTATCTGGTGGGGAAAAGCAGCTGGTTAATCTGGCTAGTGTAATGGTGATGAATCCTAAAGTTATATTACTAGATGAAGCAACAGCTCAATTAGATCCGGTTAATAGAGATGAGTTTATTAAAATTTTAAAACAAATCAATGATGATTTTAATGTAACAGTAATTTTTGTAGAGCATCAATTAGAAGGTTTATTGAATGTTGCTAATCGTTTGATTGTTATGGATGAAGGGAAAATTATCATTGATGATGAAATTAAAATGGCTGTGGAAAAGATGCTGGCAAAAGAAATATTTGTTGAATCATTACCTGATTATGTTCGGATTTCCTCTTTAACTGATGAATTATGTATGTCTATTAAAGATGCAAGAAAAGCATTGGCTGATTTTGATAATTTTGATATTAAGGAAATTGAAGATGTCGATATTGGCGTATTAATGAAGATAAGGGATTTGAATTTTGGCCATGATGATATCGTTTTGAAGAATCTTGATTTGGATATTAGACAAAATGAAATACTTTCAATTGTAGGTGCTAATGGTAGTGGAAAATCATCATTTCTTCGCTGTATTGCGGGACTGGTGAAATATCAGGGAGAAGTTACAAAGGTCGGTAATGTTGATAAAATTGGCTATTTACCACAAGATCCAACAACATTATTTTTAAGTGATAAAGTAATTGATGATTTGCTGGCAGTTGACGAAAGTATAAAAAGTGTAAATATCCAATTGGATAATTTAGGTATTAGCGACTTGAAGGAAAAGCATCCATTTGATTTAAGCGGTGGTCAAAAACAACTGGTAGCTTTGGCTAAAGTGCTTTTAACCAAACCACAGTTATTATTATTGGATGAACCAACAAAAGGAATTGATGCTTTAAGTAAAGAAAATTTAGCAGCCTTAATTAGAGGCTTAAGTAAACATATGACAATTATTGTAGCTAGCCATGATTTAGAATTTGTTGCAAAAATAAGCGATCGTGTTGCGATGATTTTTAATGGACAAATGGAATCGGTTGATACAATGAGGGAATTTTTTAGTCATAATTTATTCTATACAACAACAATTAATAAAATTATTAGATCGAATAATCCTGAAGTAGTATTATTAGAGGATCTGGGCTTATGAAAATAACTAAAAATGTAATTATTTTAACTTTAATTGCTGTAATTGCATTATTGGGAGTAGTTTTATTTAAAGATGAAAAGTATAATTTAGTTATTATTTTGATCGTTATGTTATCATGCATACCGCTTTATTTTAAGTATGAACATGATAAACCAAAAACTAGGGAAATAGTAGTTCTTGCAATTATGATTGCACTTACAGTAGTTTCACGAATTATTTTTATGATTACTCCAAGTTTTAAACCAGTGACAGTAATGATAATTATCTGTGGTATTGTTTTTGGTAGAGCCTCAGGTTTTATGTGCGGTTCATTATCGGCACTGTTATCTGATTTTGTGTTTGGAATTGGTCCCTGGACACCATTTCAAATGTTTTCCTGGGGAATTATTGGATACATATCAGGTATATTTAGTAAACGTCTTTATAAGGATAAATATTGTTTATATGGCTATAGTGTTATTTGTGGAATAGGCTACTCATTAATTATGGATCTGTGGTCTGTTTTGACAATTGAAAATAGTTTTAATTTGACAAGGTATTTGGCAATTGTACTAACATCTTTGCCAGTGATGTTAGTATATATTGTTTCAAATATAATTTTTATGTTTTTGTTAAGTAAGATAATGTTTCAAATCTTACAGCGAGTGAAAATGAAATATGGAATAACGGAGGGAAAAATTTGATGAAAAAATTTATAAGTTTAATTATATCTTTAGTTATTACAGCTGGTATTATTGTACCAGTTAATGGACAATCAGATGCTTTGAAAAAAGCGCAGGATTATTGGTTAAATAATAAAGAATTAAACAGTTTGGACGCTATTTTGACTGTTGAAGCACTTGGTTTAGATGTTGAAGATAGTAAAAATGGATTCATTGTTGATTATGATTTTGGAGCACCTGTCAATAGTTATGGAGATGCAATTAATTATGAAGATATGGATTGTGGGTATTTATCAAAAAGTATAATGGCTTTAGCAGCTATGAAAATTGATCCAGCTAAATTCACTTTAACTGATGGTTCAACTGTAGACTTAGTGGAGATTTTAAAATCAAAAATAGATTCAGAGGGTAATGTTTTTTATGGTAGTGGGAACCCTGAATCAAGTACTGCTTATACAATGTATGCTTTGGCAATTGTTGATCCTAACTATGATCTTAGTAAATTAGGAGATAAATTAGCTAAGATGCAATTAAGTGATGGATGCTGGGGTTATAATGGTGCTTGGGGCGGTCCTGATATTACAGGATGGATCGTTGGTGCTTTATCACTATGCGGTGATATGTATCAAAGCTCAATTGATAAAGCTTTAGCTTATTTTGTCTCTATTCAACAGCCTGACGGGGCATTTGTACCAAGTGATGAATGGAGTGTGGCAAATAGTAATACACAGGGATGTGTAGTTTGGGGATTATTAGAATATAATGCGAATATTATAAATGCTGGGATATTTAAAAATGCCTATGATTCATTAATGACATTTATGCTGGAGGATGGATCTTTTGCATATAAAGCTGATCAAGATTATGGTGATAGTTATGCGACAATGCAGGCTGCATTAGCATTAGGAGTTTATGAAAATGGTTCACTTTTTATGAATATTCGCAATCAATATGAAAGTATAACAAATATTCAGCCGGATGAACCAAAAAAAGATACAAATTCAGAAATAGTAAGTACCCCAGATAATAAAACAGCAGTTTCTGTTGAAACTGGTGATGATGCTTTGGTCTTGGTAAGTATGGTTACGATTGTTATTAGTGGTGGGATTTATCTTTTAATTAAAAAAGCTTTTTAATTTAGCGGATTATAAATCGACTTTTTCAATAAAATCTAGTTAAAAAAATGTTGTTAAAGTTTAATTTTTGTCGATATATCCTGATAATTTGTAAGCGCTAAATTTTGTTCAAAAAGTACTTTAAAACAAGCAGTTTAGGTGGTATAATTAGTGTATAGAAATTTTAAGGAGGAGTCATAGAAATGGCAGAAAAATTATCTTTTGTAGTATCTGATCCAGTTGGATTACATGCTAGACCAGCTACTATCTTAGTTAACCAAGCTAGTAAGTTTACAAGTGATATTAAATTAGTTTATAATGGTAAAGAAGTAAACTTAAAATCTATTATGGGAGTTATGTCTTTAGGTGTACCTACTAAAGCTACAGTAGAAATTATCGCTGAAGGTGATGATGAAAAAGACGTAATCGTTTCTATTGCTAAAGTTATTAAAGAACAAAAAGTAGCAGAATAAATATAAGAAGTCTCTGGACTTCTTTTTATTTGTAGGAGGAAAATTATGCCAAAGTCAATTAAAACTAATGCGCTTAGATTATTGGATAAAGCTAAGATTGCATATGAAATAAAAGAGTATCAATACGACGAAGAACATTTAAGTGGTGATCATATTGTATCTCAGGTAGATATGGATGCTAAAGATATTTTTAAAACTTTAGTTTTAAAAGGAAATAACGATTATTTAGTTTGTTGTATCCCTGTACTTGAAGAAATAGATCTAAAAAAGCTTGCAAAACTTTCTAATCATAAAAGTGTTGCAATGATTCCAATGAAAGATCTTTTAGGGACTACTGGATATATTAGAGGTGGCTGTTCACCAGTTGGAATGAAAAAGAAGTTTAATACTTATTTTGATAGTTCAGTTAATAGATGTGATAAAATAGCTTTAAGTGCAGGTAAACGAGGTTATCAAATGGTTGTTGATGCTAAAGAACTGGTTTGTTATTTAAATGCTGTGATCGGGGATGTAATAAAGGAGCAGTTATGATTCAATGTTACTATGGAAACGGAAAAGGTAAGACAACTGCTGCAATTGGTCAGGCATTAAGAATGGCTGGTGCGGGTAAGAAGGTAATTGTGATTCAGTTTTTAAAGGATGGTTTTAGCAGTGAAAATATAATGTTAAAAAAATGTGGAATAAAAGTAGTTGCCAAAAAGATGCCAAATATGTTTATTGATATGGACAATCCTAAAATGATTAAAGAAGTTAGTAAGCAAATTAATGACTTATTTTCAGTGATTGATGAAAGATATGATGGAATTGTTTTAGATGAACTATTAGATGCGTTGACTTTAGGTCTTATTAATGAGGGAATGGTGTATGATCGTCTAATTGATTTGAAAGATGATCATGAAATAATTTTAACAGGAAGAATGCCTAGTCATAAGATTAAAACGATTCTTGATTACTCTAGTGAAATAAAAAAACATAAACATCCGTATGATAAAGGAATAATGGCAAGAAAAGGGATAGAATATTGAAATAAATATATTTTAAGAAATATAAAATATCGCAATTTCATGAATAAAACAAGTAGTCAAATTTATAGAGATTTGCTATAATTAATATAAGAGGTGAAAAACATGGATTATAACAATGAATATCAAAGATGGACAGATTGTGAAAACTTAGATCCATCATTAAAAGCAGAATTAGCTGGTATGAATGAAAAGGAAAAAGAAGATGCTTTTTATATGAATCTAGAATTTGGTACAGCAGGTATGCGAGGGGTCTTAGGTGCTGGGACTAATCGAATGAATATTTATACTATTAGAAAAGCTAATGTTGGTTTTGCTAAATATGTATTAGGTTTACCTGAGGGAAAAGAGCGAGGAGTTGCAATTGGTTATGATAATCGTCATATGTCATATAAATTTGCAATTGAAAGCGCTAAGGTTTTAGCTACTTATGGAATTAAGTCTTATATATTTGAAAGTTTGAGACCAACTCCTGAGTTGTCTTTTGCAGTTCGTTATTTAAAATGTGCTGGTGGTATAATGATTACTGCAAGTCATAATCCTAAAGAATATAATGGATATAAGGTTTATGATGATACTGGATGTCAGCTGATTCCTGAATGGGGAGATCAAGTAGTTGCATATGTAAACGAAGTTAAAGATGAGCTTGCAATTGAAGTAGCTAGTGATGAAGATGCTTATCCATATATTACATGGATTGGTCAAGAAGTTGATGAGGCTTATTATAAAGAAGTAATGGCAATTGAAATTAATCCTGGAATGGATAAAAGTGATTTCAAGATCGTATTTTCACCACAACATGGTACTTCAAATTTGCCAGTTAGAAATTGCTTAACACGTTTAGGGTATGATGTTGTGCCGGTATTAGCACAATGTGCACCTGATCCTGATTTTTCAAATACTGCTTCACCAAATCCTGAGGTGGCTTGTTCTTATGATCTAGCAATTAAAAAAGCTAAAGAAGTAGATGCTGATGTTGTTGTTATTTGTGACCCTGATGGTGACCGTTTAGGAGTTGTTGCTAAACATGAAGGTGAATATGTATTGATGTCTGGTAACCAGAGTGCAGCTGTCTATCTTGAATATATTTTAAGTGAACTTAAAAAACAAAATAGATTACCTGATAATGCAGTAATGTATAATACAATTGTTACTAGTGATTTAGGTGAATTAGTTTCTAAATCATATGGTGTAGAGGTAGAAAAGACTTTAACAGGGTTTAAATTTATTGGTGACAAGATTCGTAAATATGAAAAAACTAAAGAAAAAGAATTTATCTTTGGTTATGAAGAATCTTATGGATGTGTAGTTAAAGATTTTGTTCGTGATAAGGATGCTGTACAAGCAGTGGTAATGGCTGCTGAAGCTGGTAACTATTATAAAAAACAAGGTAAAGATTTAATTGATGTTTTAAATGAATTATATGCTAAACATGGTACATTTAAAGAAAGTCAAATTGCTTTGTCTAAAGCTGGAGCTGCTGGGGCTGCAAGAATTAAAGAAATTATGGATAATTTACGTAAAGATGCCCCTACAGAAATTGGTGGTGTTAAAGTTGTTAAAGCAGAAGATTATGGAAATAGTACATGCTCTGATGGAACAACAATTGATTTACCTAAATCTAATGTATTAAAATATTATTTAGAAGATGGTTCATGGATTGCTGCTCGTCCTAGTGGAACTGAACCAAAATGCAAATTCTATTTCTCAATCAAAGGAGCAGATGCTGATGATGCGGCAAATAAAACAGAGATATTCCAAAAAGATATGATGAATATTATTGGTGAATAATGACTCAAATTAAAAAACGTTGATTTTAATCAATGTTCTGGTTTGTTGATAAAAGTGGTATAAAAACTAATTTTAAAGTTCTTATACCACCTTTTTTGTTTTTGATTCATTATTTAGTCCTGTTATATATTTTATTTTTATTTCTGCTTTTTATAGAAATAGGCCTGCTTTTCCATAGCTATCTTGCCATTTTTCTTAAATTACGGTATGTAAAAATAAGCACTGTCTGATGACTCACTGTTAGATTGTGAAATTTCGTTTTGACAGACTTAGTCAAAATTTAGAAACTTGAAATAAGTAAGGATGTTTAATTAATTATAATTTTTAGAGTGGTAAAAAGCTAATACGAAAAAAGCCATAACAAGAAGTTTGGCTTTTTAAAGCTTATCTTTTTTACTATCATGATACGCTTTTAATTCTTTGATTAAATCAAAATATAATTTATCTTCATCCTTATTAAAAAGATATTGAGCAATAATTTTTGGAAGTACAAGTATCCCTATGGTTAATTCTACTAGTGACCCAATAATTGATACTAAAAAGGTCGAATCTGTCATTTTGTCGTACATACATACAAACAGAATAATTGGCGATATGGCAAGTATACAAAAAATAATCATGATTATCCAAAAAAAACATTTCTTCATAAATTGTTTTGTTTTTTCTCTTGTCTCTAAAATATCAAATGAGTCTGGACAACAGTATATCGGTATTTCCATAATTTGTTTTAAGGATTATGTTTAGTTCACCATCATTTATATCAGCTTGTTTTATTTTGTCTATGGAAACATTAAATCCATTTGATAAAGTGGCAAAATTTTTAGAAAAATTAATTGCAGTATCAAAATAGGTGTTTTTGGCTTTGGGTTCACTGATTTCTTTATCTATATTTGCTTGTTCATCTTTTAAAAGCTCCGCTTTTAATTTATCGAATTGTTCTTGAAGTTTGTATTTATCTATAGAATTCTGATTGACATTTTTTTGTTTTCAATATATGCACTTCCTAAGATTAAAACTTAAATATTGATTTGTGGTTGTAACCCCAAATAATCGATTCTAGCTTTTACAACGTTAGAAGATACATTAAATAATATAGATAAAGAATTAATTGTTTCTTCAAATGTTTTTTTGTCGTTAATGCATACTTGATATGATGTGATAAATGTTTCTTTTGGCATAAGGATTTCTCCAGCTAAAGTGTTCGCCTCAATTTCTTTTTCATCTAAGTTATGTAAGTCATCATCTAATCTATACAAATCTAAAAAACCGCCTTTTTCATCAATATCTTTTGTGTGAAGGATACTATGAGCTAATTCGTGAGCTAAAGTGAAATTAATTTTATGTATAGATGATAGCATATTTTTTTAGTTGCACTATCTTTGAAATTGAACTTTGAATTATAATATATATTAATATTATCTCCAGATATATGTATCATACCTTGTATGCCCTGGTTATTAAATAATTCTTGGAGTTTATTTTCAGAAGCACTAAAATCTTTACTATTAAAAGGGATGGCTAATCGTGATAATATAATTTTAATATCAACGGGAATAATATTCCAATTTACTTTTTCGAGCAGATTAAGTGCTGTTTTTTCATAATTACCAGAAATATATAATTGTCGTAATTTATCTAATTTATCACACATAAACATTCCTCCAATCACCTTAATGATATCTTATCATATTAATTATGTCATATTCTGTTTTTTGTATGACACATTCATATGTTTATTGAAAGTAAAACATTGAGAATAATTTGTTTTGATATTTGATAATATTTTTATAAATTTATAAGTGTTTGCGTTGACAACGTTTATTGGCATTTTGATGATCTTATATCTATAAAATATCTTAATGATATATTAGCATATATTGAGAAGTCAACCAATAAAACTAGTAAAATTCAACATAATTTAACAGATATTGAGCATTATAAAGTTAACTTTTTATTGGCAGTTTTACAGTTATTATAATCTTTTGAAATGCTTGGTATAGGGTAATTTTTTGTTAAAGTTTTTTATTTTATAGTTGTGTTTTATTGTAATTTATGTTGATGAGACAAGTTTTACAGTATCAAAATTCATTGATTATGTATTAAAAGAAATTTAGAAAAACAGCTGGTGGTATATTATTAAAGAAAAAATCATAAATAACTTTACAATTCAAGTTGTTTATAATCTTTTTTACTTTTGCTGAATAATATATTTTCCGATTTTTATATAAATAAGCTGAGCAGTAATGCCTATTGCTGCACCTGATATAGATCCTATTAGCAATAAATAGGGAAGATAGTATAAAAATGTTGTTGTACTGAAGAAAATCATAGCTATTAATAATTGCCCAACATTGTGAAAAATACCACCAATAATTGAGACGATATAGTTTGAAAATAGTTTGGTCTTGTAAAAAAAGAGCATCATCATTAAGGAAGTCATACCACCTGCTAAACTATATAGCATCATATATAGGTTAGTGAAAGTAATACCGGTAATAAATATTCTCAATAACATAACAATGCAGGCTTCTTTAAAACCAAAACAAAATAATAAAATTATTGTTGTTATATTTGCAAACCCGATTTTTGCTCCAGGAATACCAAATTGAAAGGGAATGAGTGATTCTATATAACTTAAAATGATTGCTATGGCACAAAATAAGGCTAAATAGCACATTTTTTTTATGTTAATAGCTCTTGCCATCTAGATCACCATCCTCACCATTAACGACTTCAGCAATCAATTGATGTGGTAAGCAAATAATGCTCTCACCTGTTTGAGATATGTGTCCCTGTTTTATACATGTTTTGTCTGGACAGGTAGCTTTATCCATATAGATTTCATTATTTTCAATAATCAAAATATTTTCATTATTAATATTGATTGTTTGGTTTTCATTTAAATCATAAATACCGTATTCTTTTTGATTAATAGTTATTCTAACGATATGACCAGTTTGATTATGGTTTAATAAAAAAAGACTAATAATTAAAACTGCTATAATCAATATAATTATTATATCATGTTTAAAAGTTCTATTTTTCATTTATATACCTCATGCTATAATAGATTAGGAGGTATATTATGCAAAAAATGATAAAAATCCTATTATTTCTTACATTAGCTCTTTGTGGGTGTCAAAGTCAGCCTACCCCGCTATCTGATAAACAATTTTGTTTAGATACAATTGTTCAAATAACACTATATGATTCGAATTCTACAAATATTTTAAACCATTGTTTTGATATTTGCAATGAATTAGAACTGATTTTTTCATCTACTAATCAGAATAGTGAACTATATAAAATTAATCATAATATTAATAAATTGAAAGAGCAAACTATCTCAAATGATTTATATCAGGTTATAAAAGAAGGACTAGAGTATTGTGAATTATCGAATGGACAATTTGATATAACAATTGGTTCTGTTTCATTGTTATGGGATTTTAAAACAGAAAATCCAACTTTGCCTAATCAAAGTATATTAGAAGAAAATTTAAAAAGTGTTTCTTATAAAAATATACAGTTATCTAAAAATAAAATTGTTTATTTAAATGAAAAGACAATGATAGATTTAGGAGCTATTGCTAAAGGGTATATTGCTGATAAAATTAAAGATTACTTATTAACTGAAAATGTCAATAATGCTTTAATTAATTTAGGTGGTAATGTATTATGTGTAGGAAATAAAAATAATGAAAATTATGCAGTTGGATTAACTGATCCACAGAATACAAGTCAATCTATTTTAAGTTTAAAAATTGATGACTTATCGGTTGTTACCAGTGGTACATATCAAAGATATTTTGAAATAGAACAGCAAAAGTATCATCATATTTTAAATCCTCAGACTGGATATAGCTATGATAATGGTTTATCATCTGTAACGATTATATCTGAATCGTCTTTACAGGGGGATGTTTTAAGTACGGTTTGCTTTTCGTTAGGTGAAGAAAAAGGTATAGATTTATTAAATTCAATGGATAATGTTTATGGCTGTTTTATAGATAATGATAATAATATAAGTTATTCACAAGGATTTAAAGATTATATAAAATAATGAATATTTTAGTGAGTCATAAAATATGACTCTTTTTGTATTATGATAAATGCTTTAAAGTTATTTGTTATGTGTATTAGATACATATAATATTGAGATTTAAATTAGAAATTTTGTTTGTATAAATATTTAAGCCTTAAAACTTTGCTGGTTGAATAGACTTAGTATGGTGGAAGAATAAAGAAAATATTTATTTGATTAAATAGGCTTTAATCCAGTGATAATGAGAACTAAGTGATATACCAGGATTTTTAGTAACTTTACTCAACGTTAGTTTTAGATGATTTTTTTGTAATTGACAGTAACAATTTTAAACCATTCATCAATAATTCTTTTTTATTTATGTATTTTTTAATTATCAATATTGTAATTTGCTTAGTTATATAGGATATCTATACTGTCTTTATTGATCAAGATATTTTATAAAAATTTTTATTTAACTAACACTAAATATTTACTAACATCACATTGTCAAATTATAGGATAAGTTGATGAAAGCGCTATCTTTTTTTGGGTGGAATTATTTCTAGAATATGATATAATGTTGGTGTCTAAAATTAATAAAGGGGGAGTGACACATGCTCGATGATTTTTTAATTCACGTATTTCATAAAGGAAATACTCTTGAGGCGTATAAACTTTTTGGTGCTCATTTTGAAACTAATAACCATAAAAAAGGTGTCCGCTTCACCGTATATGCACCTAATGCACGCAGTGTGCAGGTTGTAGGTGAATTTAATGACTGGGATGGAAAAGACCATTACATGGAAAAATATAGTGATGGTGGTATTTGGACTTTATTTATTCCAGGGATTAAAGAATATACATTATATAAGTATCGAATTGAAACACAAAATTTTGCAACTGTAGATCGTGCTGATCCATACGCATTTTATAGTGAATTAAGACCTGGAACAGCTTCAAGTGTTTATAATATTGAACGTTTTCGCTGGTCTGATAAAAAATGGATGAATAGTCGTACGAAGAATTTTGACAAAGCAATGAATATCTATGAAGCAAACATAGGTTCATGGAAGATGAAAAAAGATTTTACAGATGAAGAAGATGGTGAATTTTATACTTATGAAGAAATGATTGATTTATTAATACCATATTTAGTAGAGAATAATTATACTCATTTAGAATTAATGCCGTTAACTGAGTTCCCGTTTGATGGGTCATGGGGTTATCAGGCAACAGGATATTTTAGTATTACAAGTCGATATGGAACACCTAAAGGTCTTATGTCTTTTATAAATGCTTGCCATAAGGCGGGGATTGGTGTTATTATGGATTTCGTTCCAGCCCATTATGTAAAAGATGGCCATGGATTATATAAGTTTGATGGTGGCTTTGTATATGATTATCCTGATATTGATCGTCGATATACTGAATGGGATAGTGTTTATTTTGATGTTGGACGTGATGAAGTACGTAGCTTTTTAATGAGCAGCGTTGGTTTTTTAGCTGAATATTTCCATATAGACGGAATTCGTTTTGACGCAATTAGTAATTTAATTTACTGGAAGGGAAATAAAGAGGCTGGAATAAATGATGGTGCTCATGAGTTTATGAAACGTATGAATAATCATATGAAAGGATATTATCCAGGAGTAATGTTAATTGCTGAAGATTCTAGTGATTTTCCTGGTGTTACTAAATCACCTGATATAGGTGGTCTTGGTTTTGATTATAAATGGGATTTAGGCTGGATGAATGATACACTAAAATATATGAAACTAAATCCTGTTTATCGTAAATACGATCATAACTTATTGACTTTTTCAATGGCATATTTCTATGGTGAAAACTTTATTTTACCGTTCTCTCATGATGAAGTAGTTCATAGTAAGGGAACTATAATCGATAAGATTTGGGGAAATAATGAACAGAAGTTTGCACAGTTAAAAACGCTTTATACTTATATGATGATTCATCCTGGTAAAAAATTGAATTTTATGGGAAATGAATTAGGTGAGTATAAAGAATGGGATGAAAAAGTATCTTTGGGATGGAATATTTTAACATATCCTATTCATGATTCATTCCATGAATTTATGATTAAGTTAAATGAAATATATAAAGAACATCTTTGTATGTATCAGCAGGATTATGGAATGAATGGATTTGAATGGCTTGTAGTCGATGATTCTAATCAGAGTGTTTTTGCAATTGAACGTAAAGATACTGATGGTAATTCATTGATTGCTGTAATGAATTTTACAGAAAATAAACACGAAGGATATATGATTCCAGTTAATAAGCCAGGAAATTATAAAGAAATTTTGAATAGTGATAGAGATATTTATACGGGTGGTAATTTTATAAATAAACGAGCTATTAGAGCTAAAAAAGGACGGGTTTTAAACAAAGAATATTACATACCAGTAAATATTGCGCCTTTTGGCAGCATGATCTTTGAATATAAACCAATTAAGAGTAAAACTGATAAATAAGGGGAAGTAAAATGTTTAAGACAAAAGAAGAGTTTAAGTATGAGTTTTCGAAAAGAATTATTGAAACATATGGAAGAACAGTAGAAGAATCACATCTTACTGAAAAATTTTTAGTATTAGAGTTGATGGTAAGAGACTATGCTTCAGTAAATTGGGCAACAAGCAAAGCTTTAATTCGTAATAATTATCAAAAACAAATGCATTATTTTTCAATGGAATTCTTAATGGGTCGTTTATTAGTTAATAATATGATGAACCTTGGGATTTATGATATTGCAAAAGATGGATTGGCAGAATTTGGAATTAATATTCATGATTTAGAAGAACTAGAATCAGATGCTGGACTTGGAAACGGTGGTTTAGGAAGATTAGCTGCTTGTTTTATGGATTCATTAGCATCACTTGCTTATCCTGGACATGGACATACAATTCGTTATCAATTTGGATTATTTAAACAAAAAATTGAAAACGGCTATCAAATTGAATTACCTGATCAATGGATGCAAACAGGATTCAACTGGGAAGTAAGAAAACCAAAACATCGGGTTCCAGTTAAATTTTTTGGAAAAATCGTTTATAATGAAGCAACAGGAAAATATGAACATGTAGATGCTGAAGAAGTTTATGCTGTTCCTTATGATGTACCAATTGTTGGTAATGGAACAACAACTACTAATACATTAAGATTATGGGATGCAGAAGCTAGTGATAATATTCCTGCAAATCAAAACTTTAGACAGTATATCCAAAATGTACGTGATATTTGCCAAATGCTTTATCCAGATGATTCAACACCAGCTGGTAAAATGCTACGTCTAAAGCAAGAATATTTCTTTACTTGTGCAGGATTAAACTCAATTGTCAAAGCTCATTTAAGGGTTTATCCAAATATGAATAATTTCCATGAAAAGAATGTTATTCAATTAAATGACACTCATCCAGTACTTGCAATTCCAGAATTGATGAGAATTTTAATTGATGAAAAAGGTTATGAATGGGATGAGGCTTGGGATATTACAACCCAGACATTTGCTTATACAAATCATACTATTTTAGCTGAAGCTTTGGAAACTTGGCCAATTGATTTAATGCAGTCATTACTGCCACGCATTTACCAGATCATCGAAGAAATTCATCGTCGTTTTATTGGTTATGTAAAAATGGTAAGTAATCGAGATGAAGAACTATTAAATCGTGTTATGATTTTAAGAGACGGTACAGTGTATATGGCGCGTCTTGCAATTGTGGGAAGCTTTAGTGTTAATGGAGTAGCTCAATTACATTCTGATATTTTAGTTCAACATGAGTTAAAGGATTTTGCAACTTTATATCCAAATAAGTTTAATAATAAAACTAATGGAGTAACACATCGTCGCTGGCTTGCATACTGTAATCCAGAACTTGCTTCACTAATTAATGAATATATTGGTGATGATTGGATCAAAGATCCAGATAAATTAGAAAATTTAATGGATCATGTTGATGATACAGCTTTACAAGAACGTTTCTTAGAGGTAAAACGTGAAAGAAAGCAAATTTTAGCTGATTATATTTTAGAACATAATGGGATTAAAGTTGATGTTGATAGTATTTTTGATATTCAAGTAAAACGTCTTCATGCATATAAACGCCAATTATTAAATGTATTACATATTATTGATTTATATTTTAGAATGAAAGAAAATCCAGATTATCGAATTGAGCCAAGGACATTTATTTTTGGGGCTAAGGCAGCAAGTGGATATTATTTTGCAAAAAAGGTAATTAAATTAATTAATAGTGTTGGAGATATTGTAAATAAAGATCCAGAAACAAATAAATATTTAAAAGTAGTTTTCTTAGAAAACTACGGAGTAACTTTAGCTGAAAAAATTATGCCGGCTGCTGATGTTTCAGAACAAATTTCTACTGCTGGTAAAGAAGCAAGTGGAACTGGTAATATGAAATTTATGATGAATGGTGCAATTACTCTAGGAACTTTAGATGGAGCTAATGTTGAAATTTCTCAGCGTGTAGGTGATGAAAACTGTATTATCTTTGGTATGAAAGATCATGAAGTTAAAGATTTACAATACAGTGGAACTTATAATGCTTGGGATATTTATAATAATAATCCTCATTTAAAACGAGTTATTGATAGTTTAATGGATGGAACATTTATTGCCAATAGAGAAGAGTTTAGAGTAATTTTTGAAGAATTAATGAATAAAAATGATGAATATTTTGTTTTAGCTGATTATGATGCATATTGTAAAGCTCAGGCAAAAGTAAGAGATCTATATCAAGATCGCTTACATTGGGCAAAGGTCTGCTTAATTAATATTGCTAAAAGTGGTTTCTTCTCTTCAGATCGTACTATTCAAGAATATGTTGATGATATCTGGCATTTAGATAAAGTGAAGTTTTAAAAATATAAAAATTTAAAAGAGCTGATTTATAAAATCAGTTCTTTTATCATTATCATCAATATAAGTTTACCAGGCGTAATTTCTTTGCAAATTCCCAAAACTGTTGGGAGAGTAAGAGTTTAAGAGATTTTTATATGAAATTATTAAAAATAGAATATAGCTGGTAAAAAAATAGAAAAGTGTTGATATATAAAGGTTTTGAGGTATAATAGAACATGTAAAGTGGTTTATTTACTAGGGGTTTAATAACAACATAAGATGTATTGAAACCCCCGACAAGGTATGCTTTCTTATTGGCGTTACGAAGTTTAATAACAACATAAGATGTATTGAAACTGAAAAGACTTCGTTATTATTATAAAGAAGAATATAGTTTAATAACAACATAAGATGTATTGAAACAAGTGTAAAAGGTGTTAAAATGTTCACAAGCAAAATGTTTAATAACAACATAAGATGTATTGAAACAAATTTCTTATATTGCCTTTTTCATCAACAATTAAGTTTAATAACAACATAAGATGTATTGAAACGGATGCTAATGGAAAGCCTTTAGATCCTCGACAGGTTTAATAACAACATAAGATGTATTGAAACTATACTTTGTTTATATCTTCCTTTACTGCTATTGCGTTTAATAACAACATAAGATGTATTGAAACAGTGGTTTTACATCAAATGTGTTGTAAACAAAATCGTTTAATAACAACATAAGATGTATTGAAACAAGATTGTGCATATCGCTTTCAGATAGTTTCTATCTGTTTAATAACAACATAAGATGTATTGAAACGCTTTTAGTTCCTCTACAGTTTCGTTTAGCTTTTTACGTTTAATAACAACATAAGATGTATTGAAACTAAGGTAATTTCTTTTTAATAAAATATCTCCGTTTGTTTAATAACAACATAAGATGTATTGAAACAATATAAGTTGTGTCTGTTTTATTGAAGTGACACAGTTTAATAACAACATAAGATGTATTGAAACTTCGTAGTAAAGTCTTCTGTAGACAGTTGTTTTCCATGTTTAATAACAACATAAGATGTATTGAAACGCTCTATCCGTACGGGCAAATAAAGTAAATCTTGTTGGTTTAATAACAACATAAGATGTATTGAAACCGCATACGATTTTTCTATTAAAAATAACATGGCTAAGTTTAATAACAACATAAGATGTATTGAAACCGCATACGATTTTTCTATTAAAAATAACATGGCTAAGTTTAATAACAACATAAGATGTATTGAAACTACTTTCCAATAGTATATCTTTAAAATTTGGTTTAGGTTTAATAACAACATAAGATGTATTGAAACTATTTAGTATTAACAATATAATATTTTGTAAACAATGTTTAATAACAACATAAGATGTATTGAAACCCATAGCAACTTTATTGTTACACATAGGATTATTCGTTTAATAACAACATAAGATGTATTGAAACTCATATTATTATCACTATAGAGATTATTGTGATGCTGTTTAATAACAACATAAGATATATAAGAATTTAATTAGTTTTATAAAAAATATAATATGCTTGTGAAGCCTTGTTTAGGGGCGTTTTATTTTTTATTATTGATAAATATTTTTTGAACTCAAAAGATGTAAATAGATTCTTTATTTTAATTTTTGTTTTTAATAAAGAAAAAACTTAGACTTTTTGGTTATTTAGTTTAAGATATAAATAATAAGTATAATTTAACTTGAAAAATTGTATAATAAAAGGAAAGATAAGTAACGTTTATTGCATTGCCTTAGTTAAAAATATAAGATATAATGAGGTAGAAAAATGGGGTGAAATTATGGAAAAAAGTGCCGTTAGAATGATTGCACAAGTAGTAGCTTTGAAAAAAATAGAAGTATTACTCTTGAAAAAATATTATGAAGGTAATAGCCCAAGATTTTATTTACGTGATTTAAATAGCGGTGATTTAAAAGAAATAAAAATTTCAGGTAAGTATATAGAAGAACAATTTGTACATTACTATTTCGATGATATTGAAATAGATTTTTGTCATGTTTATCAAATTGTTGATGCTTATGGATTAACAGAGATACTGCAATATACTAAGCTTGTTTGTGACCATGAATTTTTAAAGCAAAATTATTATGATGGTGATGATTTAGGGTGTCACTATCGCCCTGGATATACAACATTTAAAGTATGGGCTCCAACTGCTTTGCAGATGAAGGTTTCAATTACTAAGAATAATAATACTTATACATATGAAATGCAAAGAGTAGATAATGGTGTGTTTTATGCGAAAGTATCTGGTGATTTTGATAATTGTCAGTATGTATATTTAGTTAGACATCATGAGGGTTTCTATCCTGCATTAGATCCATATGCATATAGTTCATCTTCAAATAGTTTAAGCAGTATAATAATAGATTTAGATAAAGTTAAAATAGATTTAAATCGTGACAAGCTTCCAACATTAGTAAATAAAACGGATGCTATTATATACGAGGTTAGTGTTCGTGATTATACAATGTATGAAAATAGTCTAAGTGCCTATAAGGGAAAATTTAAAGGAATATGTGAAGAAGGGTTAAAGACCAAGCATGGTAATAGTGCGGGATTAGATTACCTAGTTGAACTAGGGATTACCCATTTGCAATTAATGCCAATATTTGATTTTGCAACAGTTGATGAAAGTAATCCTGAATTATTATATAATTGGGGCTATGATCCAGCCCAATATAATGTTCCTGAAGGAAGTTACTGTAGTGATCCAAATGATGGTTATAGCCGTGTTGTTGAATGTAAGGAAATGATTTCTAAATTACATTCTAAAGGTATAAGAGTTGTTATGGATGTTGTTTATAATCATATGTATGATGTAAATGCAAGTGCATTCGAAAGATTAGTACCTGGATATTATTTTAGAAAAAATCATGATGGGACGCTATCTAATGGTTCGTGGTGTGGTGATGATTTAAATAGTCAGGAACATATGGTAAGAAAGTATATTCTTGACATGTCTAAACGCTGGCAGCAGTTTTACGGTGTTGATGGTTTTCGTTTTGACCTGATGGGAATAATTGATATTACTACAATTAATCAAGTTTATGAAATGTGTTCAAGCCATGATAAATCATTCCTTATCTATGGAGAAGGCTGGAATATGCCAACAAATTTACCAGATGAAAAAAAAGCTATGCAGGACAATCATGCTAAGATGTTAAATATTAGTTTTTTTAATGATGAATTTCGTGAGGTCATAAAAGGTGGCAGCGGTGATTTTGTTTTGGTGAATAAAGGGTTTATTACAGGAAATCTTTATGAAACAGAACATGCTAAAAATATAATCTCTGGATTAAATCGTTACTCAAAACCAGATCAGTCAGTTAATTATGTTGAATGCCATGATAATGCGACTGTTTTTGATAAATTATATATATCAAATGTTGAAGAAGGATTATCGGGAATTTTAAATCGTCAGAAAAATTTGACGATCATGACATTATTAGCTCAGGGAATTCCATTTATTCATGCAGGACAGGAATTTTATCGCACTAAAGGCGGAATATATAATTCGTATAATACTTCAGATAATATAAATTGTATAAATTGGGATTTTAGAGATATCTATAAAGATGATATTGATGATATTAAAAAAATAATTCAGTTACGTAAAAACAATAAATGTTTTCGATATGCAACAAGAGAAGAAATTGAAAAAAATGTTTTAGTTGAAAATATAGATTATAAGATGGTAAAATATACACTCAAACAAGATAGTGGAGAATATAAAGAATTTATAATTTATATTAACCCATCTAGTTTTACTTTTGATTATCAGGAAAAAGAATATAGTTGTATCTATGGCAATATAAATGATAGTCAAATTGGACCTAAAACTATTGTTGTTCTAGCAAAGTAAAGGAGAAGTAAATGAAGTTAATTGTAGGATTAGGGAACCCAGGTAGAGAATATGAGGGAACCCGCCATAACTGTGGCTTTATGGTAATAGATAAACTAGCAGAGAAATTAAATGTTAGTGTTGATCAAAATAAATTTAAAGGTTTATATGTAAAGTTTAAATATCATGGTGAAGATGTAATTTTATTGAAACCGCAAACATATATGAATCTTTCTGGTGAGTCTGTTAGTACATTGATGCAGTTTTTCAAAATAGAAATAGAAGATTTATTAGTTATATATGATGATCTGGATATGCCAGTAGGTAAATTACGATTACGAAAAACAGGTAGTGCTGGTGGTCATAATGGAATAAAAAATATTATTGTGCATTTAAATAGTCAGGATTTTAAAAGAATTCGAGTTGGTATTGATAGGCACAAATATATGAAAGTGGTTGATTATGTTTTATCACGTTTTACCAAAGAAGAAACCGATGCTATTAATCAGGGAATTGAAAATGCAGTTAATGCTATTATTGACTATCTTGATCATGGTTTCGATTATATAATGAATCGGTACAATTAGAGGCAATTATGAAACAGTTAGATGATATTTTAAGACAAAATAAGGCTTTTAAAACTTTATTGAATGGTAAAGGAAACATCATTGTTAATGATATTAACGATGAGGCACTATTAATATCTAGTGCCTTTTTGACATTGAAAAAGGACATTGTAGTTGTAAAACCAAACCAGTATGAAGCTAATATGTTATATCAGCAAATTATGTCAATTAATGAACATGATACTTTACTATTCCCGGTTGATGAATCATATCGTATAGAGGCTTTAGCAGCATCACCGGAATTATTAGGTCAAAGAATTGATACTTTGTATCAATTAACTACAGATAAACCTAAAATACTTATTACCCATAGTCAGGCATTAGTTCGATATTTACCAGCTAAACAAATATTTAAAGAAAATTGTTTGGATTTAAAAGTAGGAATGCAAATAGATATTTATGATTTACAAAAATATTTATTAAAAGCAGGTTATCAAAGTGCTATTAGAGTAGATCAGCCATTCTATTTTTCAAAACGTGGTGGAGTAATCGATGTATTTTCAATTCAATATGAAACACCAGTTAGAATTGAATTCTTTGATGATGAAATTGATAATATTCGTTTTTATAATCAAAATAGTCAAAGAACAATAGAAAGCGTTAATGAAGTTACAATTATTCCTGCTAGTGATGTATTATATGATGAATCAGAAGTACCTGCAGTTATTGGCAAAATTAATGATTTAAGAGATAAACAAGCAGAAGAATTAGATGAAGTATATTTAGATGATTATTTAAATAAAGTTTCTATTGATCAAGAAAATCTTCGTAATCATGATACAAGTTTTACTATGTATAACTATTTTAATTTATTTAGACAAACAGCAAGTATTAAAGACTATCTAAATGATCCTTTGATTATTCTTGCAAATAGTCAAGATATTAATTTTGCTTATAAGAATTATCTTGAAGAAAATCATTATTATTATCATGAATTAATAGGAATTGGTAAAAGTATAGAGGGTTTGAATTTATTTAGAAATCTTTATGAAGTAATTGATGATGCTGTAATTGATTTTAAATCTTTTGCAACAAGTGAAAAAGATGTTTTATTTAATGCTCGAGCAGTTATGATTGATAATCAAGATGAAAAAATGCTAATTAATCAAATTAGAACATATTTAAAATTATCTAAAGTAGTAATTGCTTTAGATGATGAGCATCAATTACGCTTAATATGCGAATTATTTGATCGTTATGAATTATTATATACATTGGTTGGAATTAAAGATGAATTATACCCAGGATTGAATATTACAATTAGTAAATTTGGTTTTGGAATAGAATTAATTGATGAAAATATCGTTATAATTAGTGCAAATGAATTATTTAAAACAAGGAATATTAAAAAACCAAAATATTTTAAATACAAAAATGCTAAAGTATTAAAAGATTATCAGGAATTAAATGTAGGAGATTATGTGGTTCATGATAACTATGGAATTGGACAATATTTAGGAATTAAAACTTTAGAGGTGCAAGGGTATCATAAAGATTATTTATATGTAGCATATGCTCAAGATGATACATTGTATATTCCTGTTGAACAGTTTAAATTAATTAGGAAGTATTCAAGCGGTGAAGGCAAAGTACCCAAAATCAATAAATTAGGCAGTTCACAGTGGCAAAAAACTAAAGCTAAGGCTAGAAATAAGGTTGATGATATTGCTGATAAATTGATTGAAATTTATTCTGCTAGAATCAATCAGCCAGGTTATGCTTTTCCTAAGGATAATGATATGCAGCTTGAATTTGAAAAAGCATTTGGGTATGAGTTAACTATAGATCAGGCTCGTTCTGTTGAGGAAATCAAAGCAGACATGGAAAAACCTCAGCCAATGGATCGTTTGTTGTGCGGGGATGTAGGATTTGGTAAAACAGAAGTTGCACTAAGGGCTGCCTTTAAGGCAATTTTGGGTAACAAACAGGTTGCTTTTTTATGTCCAACGACAATTTTATCAATGCAGCATTATAAAACAATGACTGCTAGATTTAAGGATTTTCCAGTAAAAATAGCATTATTGAATCGTTTTACTTCAACTAAGCAGAAAAAACAGATTCTAAGTGATCTTAAATTAGGAAATATCGATTTGCTGGTAGGAACACATCGGATATTATCTAAAGATGTCATTTTTAAAGATATTGGTCTTTTATGTATTGATGAAGAACAGCGTTTTGGAGTTAAGCAAAAAGAAAAAATTAAAGAGTATCGAAAAACGATTGATGTTTTGACTCTTACGGCTACACCAATTCCTAGAACATTGCAAATGTCTTTGATGGGAATTAGAGGATTATCACAAATTGAAACGCCACCTAAAAATCGTCAACCAGTTCAAACTTATGTAATTGAAAAAAATAATGTTTTAATTAAGCAAATTATTGAACGGGAATTAGCACGTGATGGACAGGTTTTTTATTTATATAATCGAACTAATCAGATTGCAAATGTAGCATATAATATTGAGTTAATGATCCCAGGGGCTAAAGTTGCGATTGGTCATGGAAAAATGGATAAAAATGAATTAGAAGATGTAATGATGCGTTTTGTAAATAGAGAGTTTAATGTACTTGTTTGTACTACAATTATAGAAACTGGAATAGATATTCCTAATGCTAATACAATAATTGTTGAAAATGCAGATAAGTTTGGGTTAAGTCAGCTTTATCAAATAAAAGGTCGAGTAGGGCGGAGTGATCGAGGCGCCTATGCATATTTGCTATATAATCCAACTCGTGTATTGAATGAAGAAGCTAGTAAACGTTTAAAAGCAATTAAAGAGTTTACTGAATTAGGTAGTGGATATAAAATTGCGATGCGAGATCTTGCAATTCGTGGTTCTGGGGATATTTTAGGTGGTACACAATCTGGTTTTATTGACTCAATTGGATTTGAAATGTATATGAAAATCTTACAGGATGCAATTAATCAAAAAATGGGTAAAAAAGAAGCAGAGGAAAAAGAAGTTAGAAGTGTTAATGTTAATGTAGAAGGGTATATTCCTCATGATTATGTTTCTAGTGATATTGAAAAGCTGGAATTATATCAACGTTTGGATAATACTAAAACAATTAAAGAAATTGATCATTTAAAGAGTGAATTTATTGATTACTATGGTAAATTACCTAAAGAGGTGATTGCTTTGATTGAAAAGCGAAAGTTAGATATTTTAGCAGCCTCTAAAATTATTGATAAGTTAGAAGAGAAAAAAGGTAAAATGGAAATAACTTTTAGCAAAGAATATAGCAAAAATGTAAAAGGAGATCAGTTGTTTGAAACAGTAAATCGTTTATTTACTAGACCGATGTTTAAACAATTAGATAATAAAATTATGATTGTTTTACCAAAAGGTGATCAATGGTTAGAAAGGATGAATCAGCTTATTACTGTATTGAATCATTAGATATATATATTGTTTTAGGTTATTTGAAGATATTAAATTGGCATTTGTTATTGACTGAAAAACGTATGTAACAAGTGCTTTTTTATGTTTATAAATAGTGTCAGAGATTATGTTCATAAACATTGGGAAAAAATATAAAATTATTATGCTTTTATACTATGAAATAACAGTACTATTTATTCATGGTATAATTATTTAGGTGGAGAATGGAATATGGAAAAACTAATGTGCATGATAATTGAAAAAAGTAAGGCCTATAATAGAATTATAAAGAAAGTAGTTGAAGAGCATGTTGCAAATTTGGAAAATAATTATTTGTTTTAATAGGCTAAGTTAAATTAGAATTTGTTTGATAACAAAAAGGCGGTTTATCTTTATGGTGTATAATATTTCAACTATTAATAATTTACCATATTTGTCAGGATACTATTTTTTCTTACTTGGGAAAAAAGGATATACTTATGGGCAATCTGGAGATGCATTGTTTTATAAGTTTGATGAATTAGCAGAAAGAATAGGTGCAAATTCTGTAATTATTCAAAGTTTTAGAAGTTCAACAATTTCAGATGAGCTTGTTAAATGTATTGAAAAAAGTCATGGTTTAGAGAGATGCATTTTGCACTTCACTATACACAGTCAGCTCTTGTAGTAACAAATTCACATCTGATGAATTTTGATTTTAAAGATGATGAAATATTTGCAGTAATATCATTTAAAGCTTTAGACGATATATATTCGAGAGATGTTGATTTGATAAATGATATTATAAAACTGTCAACGGATGGTGATACGGCGTTACTAAAAAAGGCAAAGAAATTACAAGAGGGTGTTGGTCTTCTTGAGCGGATAGAAAACAAGTTGATTTTACAACCTAATCTTTATGGATTAGGGATAGATTTAAAACAATCAGAGAAAAAACTAGCAAAGAAATCGTTGTTCACGGTTTGTAAATCATTATTCTAATATAGAATAACTGATGACAGAATGAAATAATATTCTCAAATTATGGTGGCCTATGTCTGCAGAAGTAGAAATAAAGTTAGGTTAATTGAATAACCTTTTTTCATATTTAATCATAGACTGTAAGAACTATATAATTTGGCAATCAAATTTCAGTTTGTAGAGATACTATAATGAATTAAAATGTTACAATAACTCATATTAAAAGAATAAAATCCAATGATATGTTTATACTTGAAAATGAGTAGGTTGAATATTATAATCTACTTGTAAATCAGATAACATTGTATCACCTCCTTTCAACGGAGGGACGATAACGTTATTATTATACTATATCAGGGTTACTGAAATGATTTATTTTTATAAATGATAAGAGGTTGAAGTATATAGGCTCGTCAAATAAAGGAGTCTGTCTTCAATGCAGAAGAAAAATGAAATTCCAGTTTGTTGGTTAGATAAAGAACTATACTCTTTGTTTATTTGGGATAAATATTTTTTTATTAAAATAAATATATTGAAAATGATTATAAAAATAGAGTAAAAACTTAGGCTTATTTTATCCTATGTTTTTACTCTATTTTTTGTTAATTATTATTATAATTGTTTAAAATTGTATCAAAGTCTAAACCTATTTTAAATCCTAATGTAAAATAATCATCGATACAATTTTGAAAAGCTTCAAAACTGTAAGTATCAATTACTTTTAAGGCACTTTGATAAACTTTAATCAGTTGATCAGCAGCATTATTAGTATCACTAATTTCTTGATAATTTTTTAGATTATCGACATGCAATTCAAATCCTACAGACATTAACATATGTAAACCGTCAATATAATAATCTAATAGTTCTTTATCATTAGTAGAAGAACTATCCCAAAAACTAAATATTTTGGCCTCTTCACTAGCTTTTGCTAATTCACAAAGAAAAGCTAGTATCTTAGTTTTAACTTTATCTTTGTTTAAAACACTATGATCAAAATTATTAACTAATTTTAATTCATTAGTTACATGTTCTTGATAAATCTTATTTATTTCATTCATTATAGTAATCACCTCTTAATAATTATTATACTCATCTTTATGACATTTTAATGAATTACGATAATTCTATATAGTCATTTCTAATATATATTTTTTTATATGTATTATTGGTTAAATCCTGGATGATCGATAAAAACGATTCATCTTCAAGATAACAATTATAGCTAACTTGTTCAAGATATTCAACATTAATACATTTTATTTTATGCACTTTAAGTAAATGCTCGAATTTTTTAGTATATGAATAATCAATTGTTATTTTGTATAATGGTACACTGAATTTTTCTACGATATCAGCCTCTTTTAAAGCATCAGCGACACTTTGACGATATGCACGTGTTAATCCTCCAGCACCTAATTTGATTCCGCCAAAATATCTAGTTACAATAGCAATAATATTAGTTAAATTATTTTTTTCTAAAACATCTAACATAGGAAGACCAGCTGTACCACTAGGTTCACCATTATCATTTGCTCTTTTTTGATTTCCTACAATATAAGCAATACAATTATGAGTTGCATCATGATATTTTTCTTGATATTGATGAATAATTTTGTCAATTTCTTCTTTATCATTACAAGGAATCAAAGTACAAATAAACTCGGATTTTTTAATTACCCATTTATAAGTTGTTATTTTACGTATAGATTTCATTAAATCCCCCATTTCTTTATTATCATAACATATATTACTAGAAATATGATGATAAATTTGATATATTAGTAGCATAACTATAGGAGGGAATAATTATGAGTAGAATAGCAGTTTTAGCAGATAGTGGATGTCAATTGCCAATTGGCTCATTAGAAGAGCAAGGTATTTATATTGTTCCTTTAACAATAACTATGAATAATAAAACGTATTTAGATTTAGAAGAAATAACAGCTTTAGATGTTTTTAATAGAATGGAAGAAACTGGAGAAATAGTTAAAACATCACAGCCTTCAACTGGATCGATACAAGCAGCAGTTCATAAAATTAAGGAAGCTGGTTATGATCATATTATTGCTTTATCAATTGCAACAGGGTTATCTTCAACTTTAAATGGAATGAAGTTAGCTTGTGATATGGTAGGGATACCTGTTACTTTAATTGATACAAAAGGTACAGCTAGCAATCATCGTTATTTAGTTAGGGTTGCTAAAAAATTGATCAATGATGGTAAAAGCATAGATGATATTGGAAGTATCTTAACTGCTATGGTAGAGCAGTCAGGGACGTTGATCATGGCTCCAAATTTAGATCATTTAAAAAAAGGTGGTCGGATTACTCCAGCAGTTGCAATGCTGGGAAACTTATTAAAAATTGTTCCAGTAATGAAATTAAATTATAATCTTGGTGGTAAAATAGATACTTTAGATAAAGTCAGAACAATAAAAAAAGCGAATTTAAAAATCATTGAACATATGGTTGAAGTATGTGGTGTTAATAATCAGGATTATATTATTGCTATTGAACATGTGTTAGTTGATGAATTAGCACAATCAATGAAACAAGCATTGATTGATAAAATTGGAAAATGCCAGGTTATAGTAAGAGAGTTGCCTGCTGTGGTTGGTGCTCATATGGGAGTTGGCGGAGTTGGGTATCAATATATAAAAAAATATGAGGGTTTATCATGGAACGAATAACAAGTTTTAGTGTGGATCATACAAAATTGACAAAGGGAGTATATGTTTCTAGAATAGATGGTGATTTGATTACTTATGATATTCGAATGACTGACCCTAATGTTGAGCCGGCTTTGGATCCTAAAGCAGCTCATACAATTGAACATATTGGTGCGACATTACTTCGAAACGGCAGCTATAAAGATAAAATTATTTATTTTGGTCCTATGGGCTGTATGACAGGTTTTTATTTAATTACTAAAGAGTTGGATTTAAAAATAGTTAATAATTTAGTTAAAGATGTATTTAGACAGATTGCTTTATGGGATCAAGATATTCCTGGAGCAAAAGCTGAAGAATGTGGAAATTATAGTTTTATGGATTTAAATAAAGCTAAGGAGTCAGCTAAATATTTTGTTGATTCACCATGGCAGCATGAGTATTATTATTTATAATTAATAGGTAAAATATTATAATTAAGAGATAATATTTTACTTTTTTTGTTTTTCAATGTTTGCTCTTACATGTTTTGCTGGCTTAAAGAATTTTAAAATTTATACTGAAATTAAGTTCATGAAAAATATGAAAAAGGGAAAATAATGAATTTAAAGAAAAGGATTAAAGGCCAGTGTCATTAAGTTAAGCATCAAAATACAAAAAAGTGTTGACAATCCAAATAAACTGGTTCCAATGTCAAGGCCAATATACTGACAGTTATGAATAAGTTATGGAATGTGATGAGAATGGAGCTATGTTTTAAGCCGTAGCTTCATTTTTCACACTTTGGTGGTATTTTGTTGTAGCTAAAAAAGTGCACTTTTTTAAAGTACATTGTTATACTACTCTAATTTTTGTTGTTTACAATATCGTATATAACCAGTCATTAATACAAGTAAATTTGTGAGTTTATTAGAATACTAAATATATATTGACGATACAGTTGGCTATATCACAGATGCAAAATGATTTATGGATATTTATTAAACCTCTTTTTAGTTTCTGTATAAAACAGCTAATCATGTTAATATAAATCTGCCATATCATTGACAAATTTTAGTAATGATACATATGAATATATTTTAGCTGTTGAAGAAGATACAAAAGCAATAAAAGTGGCAGTAGATTATGATGGTAAGACAAAATTGATGTTAACAATGATACATTAGTAGGAAATATAATTTCATCGAATGATTTAAGGGGGAGAATTAATGATGGATATGTTATGGCGGCAGCTAATGATGGTATTACAAAAAGGGTTTATCATATTCAAGTGATTAAACCATATAATCAAAACACAGAAGTATTAAAAATAGAATTAGATAATCATGAAATTACGGATAAATTTAATGAGCAGGGAAATCTTAAAACTATTGTTTATAATGATCAAGTGGTTATAGATATAGCATGTCAAGACAACCAAGCTCTAATAGAAATTAGTAGTGGGAAAGAAAGATTTGAAAAGATGGGAGAAATTATTCAATCAATAAATATTTATAAGGAATCACTAGTAATTGATATTGTAATTACTTTACCTGATGGTAATTATAAGGAAAAGTGTCATCTTGATTTACAAAAAGCTTCTTATCTGTCAGATTTAATATGGAATGATAGTGCAACAGCAGGTTATGGTGAGATTCAAAAAGATAAAGTATCAAGCGGCTTAGCAATTTGTTTACCAGATGAAAATGGTAATCTAGTTAGATTTGATAAGGGAATTGGGACTCATGCTCAATCAATTATTTCATATGATGTAGAGGGTAAAGGATATCAGCGTTTATAAGGATATGTAGGAATAGATTATGCTAAGTTTAATGATGGTTATGATGGGGTACAGTTTGAGATATATGGTGATGATACTAAATGATTTGATAGTGGCATAATGTTAAGTAAAACGCCAATGAAATATTTTGATGTTGTTGTTGCAAAAGTAATAACTTTAAAAGCCTTACAAGGGGATAATAATTGGAATGATCATTCAGATTAGGTAGATATTAAATTTACTTCAGAATTTATGACAACATCAATTAAATATTATAATCAAACTATATTGCCTAGTGAAGATGGTATAATTACTTCAAGCATTCAAGATGATTTAATTGAGGAAAATACATTTGTAACATATACGTTTACATCAAATGATGGTTGTTCTTTAAAAGAGGCCAAAATTAATGGTAATACTGTATCATTAGATAATAATCAATATACAATCAGTGATGTTCAGGAAAATATTGATGTTGAAGCAGTTTTTGAAAAAACAGTTTTGAAATTAATAAAAATGCTTTATCAATTGTCATCGAAATGGCTAAAAATGCTGATTTAGAAAAAGTCGTACCAGCTGTAGTTAAAGAATTCAATGAAGCTTTAACAAATGCTAAAGACGTATATGACAATACTAAGGCAACACAGGAATATTTTAGCTAATGAAAATGCAATGCAGGAAGAAGTAAATGAAACATATACAAAATTAATTAAAGCATTTTTAGAACTAAGATTTAAACCAAATAAGGATTTATTAAATGAATTAATCAATAAAGCAAATGGATTAAGTGAAGCAAATTATACAGCATCATCATGGAAAGTGATGAATGAAGTATTGAATGATGCAATAGTAGTATTAAATGATGCAGAAGCTAATCAAGTAGAAGTAAATAAAGTAAAAGATGTATTAGCAAAACGATTAGCAGGATTAGTGGCGGATTCAGCAGTGGAAACAGTAAAACCGGAAGATAAAACAGCAAGTGTAAAGACTGGTGACGACAGTGTGATTGCTACAACAATTACATTAATGCCATTAAGTTTAGCTGGATATTATATTTTTAAAAAGAAAAAATTTTAGATTAGTTCTTATAAAATTTTATAGAAAATAAAATAATTCAGGTAAGAAGTGTGAGTGTTTTGCACTTCTTATTATTTAAAATGTCGAGTATGATGAATTTAGCAAAGTATGAATAATATTGTAAGTAGTAGTTGTTAGGGCTGGTGTAATTAGTTAGACAGACATCAGTAACTAGTTTAGTGATAAGCATAAAAGTTTTTTGCCTTTGATACAATACTATCAGATTTATAAGTGGGTTATGACATTTTTATAAATTGAAATTTATATCTTTAATTGTAGTATTTTTCATAATGCTGTTTTTAAATTCATTTTTTTGTATAATATTATATCAATTTCAACATGTTTTTAAGTTACTATATGTATATTTGCAATATCATCAATGTTGACTTTATTGTTGTTTATTGTTTTTAACATTCAAATAAAAAAAACTTGATTTAATGTTAATTATCCATTAAAATTAATATAATCATTATGTATAAGAGATACGAACTTGCTGAAACGCTTATAAGCGTTGTTAGCAAGCTGCTGGAATATATATAAGATTATTTGGTAGTATTGTTAAGGAGGAAATTTTATGGAGAATAAGGATGCTTTTTATACTTATTTAGGATTCGAAGAAATGGAAACATCAGATGGATTTAAAAATTTTATACCTAATACAGATTTGATATTTAAAACAGCAAGTGTATCTTCAGAAGAAATTGGGAAGGAAATAGCTGAAATTAGTTCTAATATAATTAGTCAACTAGATAAAATAAAAATGGCTACAGATGATTCGTCCTATGCTATTGATGAAGTTGGTATAAAGCTTGTACTTACAGAAGAGGGAAAAGTATCTTTTTTGTCTGCAGCTGGTGTGTCGGGTGGAATAAGCGAAACAATTGAGTTAAAAATTAAAAAAAAATAGGTATTTAAATTATGACTAATGAATTTGATTATTTAGAGGGGATAAATAAAAGTGCACCGTCTTTTTATTTGATAAGAAATGGTGATAATAGGGTGGAAGATGTAAAAAATTTTTTAAAACAAACTAAATTATCTGATTATTTAAGTAATAAAAAAGAAAAGAAAAATATTTCATCATATTATCAGGAGAAATTAAAGAATCATATTAATAATTTTCAAAATATAATTGATATGATTGATGGAGATATAACATTTATATATGAGCCTATTTACGTAGATAAGTTATATAGAGATACCTATTATCATTATCATTCAGAAAAGCATTGTCATATTGAAAGAAATTGTAAAAGAATATTTATTTTAAAAGATAGATGGGAGCCTATAAATTTATATGATATAAGTAGACATGATGAAATACAAAAAAATTTAGTAGGTTGTGTTGTAATAAGACCTATGATGAGTTCACCAATAGGAAGAGTTTTAATAGATCCATTTAAGACCAATATAAAAAGTTGTTATATAAGAACAACAAAATTATCTGTGATCTTATTAGGACAAAAATATGAAATAAACTGCTACCCATTTACCGCACAAGATAATGAATATATGCGATGTGCTGAAACTTCACTTTGGACGATTTTAGAATACTGCGGTTTTCGCTATTCTGAATATAGAACAATATTACCAAACGAATTTATAAAAGAATTAGAGCCAATAAGTGTAGAAAGGGTTCTGCCTTCTAAAGGGTTAGATATTTCGAAAAAATCTTTGCTTTTAAAGAAATTTGGATTTTATCCAAGGGTATATACTTATGATACTTATAAAAAATATTTTATGTCGGGTCATACTGTTTTTAAAAATATTTTTTATTCTTATGTTCAATCGGGATTTCCAATTTCAATGACTATAACTAGTAAAAAGTTGCAAAAGCATGCAGTTGTTTGTATTGGACATGGGGAAATAAATTATGATAAAAATCTCAATGATACAAAAAAACTTATATTTAAAGATGCAAGAGAAATTGAATTTATTAATTTTTCTGAGTTAATAGATCAATATGTAATAATGGACGATAATCAAACGCCATATCGCTTGGAAAATTATAATAGATTTTCTATTGATCATTGTGCTCAAATAGTTATGTTTATTGTTCCATTATACAAAAAAATATTTATGGATGTTAAAACGGCATATGTTATTTTTGAAACATATATAGAGGATTATATTAAAGAAATAAGTAGTTATGTGAGAGAACATGCTGTAGATAAAAATAATTATAAAGTAATTCAAAATATTTTTTTAACATCTTCAAGAAATTATCATATATTTAAAGTAGAAAAATCAAAAAGCTATACTGAAAAGTATCTTTATTCATCTTTACCATTACCAAGATTTATTTGGATTATGGAGTTGGGAATTTATAATGATGTTAAAGATAGTCATAAAGTTTTTGCAGAAGTTGTTTTGGATGCTACAGTAGAAGTGCCAAATTTTGAATACAATACTTTAAATAATAATGGATGTATGATTTTACATCGAATAGGGAAACATATAGGGTATACAGTATTTAATGAGGATTATTCACAGATGTCAAAACGATTTGTCGCAAATACAGAAGATATTTTTGAAGATAGTTTTGAAATGTTTGATAAAAATCTAGAATTTAAAATGTAGAAGGAGGAGAATGAGTGTATTTGGATTTAGATTTTTGTACATCATTTATTGTAATTCTTAATGATGAACAGAAAAAAAGAAAAAAAGAAATTGATAAAATGAATAAAGAACGTTTAGAAAATGCGTTATTTAGTATTAAAGAGGATAACAATTTGGAACATGAATGCTATTATGATGCATTAGAAAAAGGATACTAATTCAGTCAATGGTATTAAGTTAAGAGAAAACGAAATATCATAGAATTAAGAAAAGGTGTTTGTTAAAACTAAGATAACCACCTTTTCTATTATTTCTAAATCAAAGTTGAAAAATAGTTATTTTAGACATACTTGAAAAGAACTAGCACCTAGCTCAAAAAATTTTGT
>JAETPY010000161.1 GCA_021770925.1 Erysipelotrichaceae bacterium
ATTTTAATCTTGCTATTATTAGACCGCCAATGATATATGGACCTAATAGTAAGGGAAACTATCCTGTGCTTTCGAAGCTGGCACATAAGTTACCATGTTTTCCAAATATAAAAAATCAAAGAAGTATGTTGTATATAGAAAATCTATGTGAGTTTATTCATTTGCTTATTAGAGATAATGAAGCTGGTTTGTATTTTCCCCAAAATGATGAATATGTTAGTACTACTAAAATTGTAAATATGATTAAACCAAGAATTAAAATACTTGATTTTTTAAATGTTGGGGTATTGATATGTTCAAAGATACCCGGAAAAGTAAGTAGACTTTGTAATAAAGCATTTGGAAGTATGGTATATGATAAATCGATGAGTAGTTATAAAAATATGTATAATCGTTACAGTTTGACAGAATCAATTATAAAAACAGAAGGGATAAAAAGATGAAAAAAAGGATACTAGTAATTACCCAATATTTTTATCCTGAAAACTTTAGGATCAATGATCTGTGTCTAGAGTTGAAAAATAGAGGGCATGAAATAACAGTTTTAACTGGTCTGCCTAATTATCCTAAAGGTGAGTATTTTGAAGGATATAGTGATAAAAAAAACTGTGATGAAGTATGGAATGGTATACCAATATACCGTTGTAAATTAAGGCCAAGAAAAACAGGGGCACTTAATTTAGTAAGAAATTATTTCAGTTTTGTAAAAGCAGCCAATAAAAAATTGAAAGAACTTGAAGATAAGGAGTTTGATTTAGTTTATGTATTTGAGGTATCGCCAATAACAGTAGCCTTGCCAGCAATCAAATACAAAAAGAAAAAGCATATTCCAATCATCATCAATATTCAGGATCTATGGCCGGAAAATATCATAGCAGTAACAGGTATCAACAATCCAGCAATGATAGGAACAGTAAATAAAATGGTAAATTACATATATAAACATTGTGATCTTATACTAACAGCGAGTCCCAGTTTTGTATCTAAAATACAAGATAGGATAGAAGATAAAAACAAGGTCAAATATTGGCCACAATATTCAATTGTTGAAAAAACAAATGAAGAAGTGGATATTTATGATAAAGATTATTTTAATATAGTATTTACTGGTAATATTGGTGAAGCTCAAGGAATAGATTTAGCAATCGAGGCAGCCAGGAAATTAAAAGAAGAGAAGATATGCTGGCACTTTGTAGGAGAAGGGAGAAGTAAAGAAAAACTGGAAAAACTCGTAAAAGAATATGGATTAGAGGATGCAGTTAAATTTTATGGTTTTCATCCAGAAAATGAGATTCCTAAATATTTAAAAGATGCAGATGCAGCACTTTTGATACTTAAACCTAATCCTATATTTGAGATGACAATTCCGGCAAAGCTGCAGACTTATTTAGCATGTGGGGTACCGATATTAGGGTGTGTTAGCGGTGAAGGAAAGAGGATCATAGAGGAATCTAGAGCTGGTATTGTTAGTGATAGTATATCTATAAATGATTTAATAAAAGTTTGTAGACAATTTTTAAATTTAAAACAGTTCGATTTAAATAAGTATAAAGATATGGCTTTTTGTTATGGCAAAGATAATTTTAATAAGCAATATTTAATTACAAACTTAGAAATAATGATGGAGGAACTAGTATGAATCAATTTAAAGATAAAATACTACTGATTACTGGAGGAACTGGTTCCTTTGGTAATGCTGTATTAAACAGATTTTTAAAAACTGATATCAAAGAAATCAGGGTCTTTTCTAGAGATGAATTAAAACAGGATAATATGAGACATGTTTATCAGGCTAAATATCCTGATGTTTTTCATAAAATCAAGTTTTATATTGGTGATGTTAGAGATATTGCATCTGTCAAAAATGCTATGTATGGTGTTGATTATGTCTATCATGCAGCAGCTTTAAAACAGGTACCATCTTGTGAGTTCTTTCCAATTGAAGCAGTTAAAACAAATGTTTTAGGAACAGAAAATGTATTAACTGCTTCAATAGAATGTGGGGTTAAAAGAGTGGTATGCTTAAGTACAGATAAAGCAGCTTATCCTGTAAATGCAATGGGTACTAGTAAAGCAATGATGGAAAAAGTAATCGTAGCTAAAAGCAGAACAGTAGATTCAGATAAAACAAGTATTATGTGTACAAGATATGGAAACGTATTAGCATCAAGAGGTAGTGTAGTACCTCTTTTTATTAACCAGATAAAAGAAGGAAATGAGTTAACAGTAACTGAACCAAGTATGACAAGATTTGTTATGACACTAGAAGAAGCAGTAGATCTAGTATTGTTTGCGTTTGAACATGGAGAAAGCGGAGATATCTTTGTGCAGAAAGCACCAGCCTGTACAATTGAAGTATTAACTAAAGCGGTAAAAGAATTATTTCATGTAGATAATGAGATCAAAGTAATCGGAATTAGACATGGCGAAAAGATGTATGAAACATTACTGACAGATGAAGAATGTGCTAATGCGATAGATTTAGGAAATTTCTATCGGGTACCATGTGATAAAAGAGATTTAAACTATGATAAATATTTCTTTGAAGG
>JAETPY010000020.1 GCA_021770925.1 Erysipelotrichaceae bacterium
GGATCAAACTCTCCATTGTCTTTATCCTTAACAATCTTTCGTTTGTTTAGCTCTTTCTTTTTTCTCTTTCTTTGACGTGTGTTTCTTAATTCTGTTTAGTTTTCAATGATCTCTTCACTTCTCTCAAGTGCATTAACATTTTATCACTATTATTGATGAATGTAAAGAATTTTATTCATTTTTTTGTATTTTTGTTAAAAAAGGGCAAAGTCATGTAACTTTACCCTTTAAAACTGTATTTTTTAAATCATTCTGTCTAAACGTATACGACGTTTTTTAGCATCAGCTAAACATTTATCCATTAATTCATTAGCGTGATCTGGATTAACTTTAGATAACTGAGCAAAACGGTTTTCTGATAACAAGAAATCTTTAAATTTATCAAAATCAGGTTCTTTAGAATCGATTTGTAGCGGATTCTTTCCTGCATCTTCTAAACGAGGATCATATCTTAACAAGTTGAAATATCCACAAGCTACAGCTTCTTTTTGTTGTCTTTGATGATTAGATAAACCACCTTTAATACCATGTTCCATACATGGAGAATAAGCAATGATTAATGATGGTCCATTGTATGATTCAGCTTCTTTAAATGCTTTGATAGTCTGTATTGGATTAGCCCCCATAGCAACTTGAGCAACATATACATGACCATATGCCATAGCAATTTGTGCTAAGTCTTTTTTAGCTACAGTTTTACCACCAGCAGTAAATTTAGCAATTGAACCTGCTTGTGATGATTTAGATGATTGTCCACCAGTATTTGAATATACTTCAGTATCCAATACTAAAATATTAACATTTTGATCACTAGCTAAGACATGGTCAACACCGCCATAACCAATATCATATGCCCAACCGTCTCCACCAATAATCCATTGCGATTTACTTACTAAATCACCTTCTTGACTTAACAATTCTTTAATACCTTCATTTTTAGAAGCAACAATTAATGGTAACATTTTATCAACAATTGCTCTTTCTTGTTCACGATTACCTTTATTTGCAACATATTCATCCAATAATACTTGTAATTCAGGCTCACAATCTGCTTTATTAGTATCAATTACACTTAACAAATGATTAGTTTTATAATTTTCAGCAAGTTTCATTCCAAAACCATATTCAGCATTATCTTCAAATAATGAATTAGCCCATGCTGGCCCTTGTCCATTTTTATCAATATTACATGGTGTTGAAGGAGTAGAACCAGTATAGATAGAACTACATCCAGTTGCATTAGCAATCATCATATCTTTACCAAACAACTGTGAAGCTAAACGATAGTATGGAGTTTCACCACATCCACCACAAGCTCCAGATACTTCAAAGTATGGTCTCATGAATCCAACACCCTTAACTGTAGTTAAAGGATATTTATCTGTTTTATAAGCAACATGCTCATACATATAATCTGCTAATTTAGCATGTTTTAATTCTTCTTTCACCGGTACCATTTCAAGCGCTTTTTCACCTTTTTTACCTGGACATTCAGTTACGCATAAACCACATCCTACACAGTTATCAGGTGATACTTGAATTCTATATACCAATCCATCAACATTTTTACCCATTGGTGTTAAAACATCATCACTGATATTTTCTGGTAATTCAGCCATTTCTCCATCATCAATCAAGAAAGCTCTAACTGTTGCATGAGGACAAACCATCACGCAGTTATTACATTGAATACAGTTTTCTTTAATCCAGCGTGGTACTTCAGTTGCAATAGCACGTTTTTCTTTAATTGCAACTCCAGATTTCATTGAACCATCTAATTTATCCATAAATGCTGAAACTGGTAGATCATATCCATCTAATGTATTAATAATAGATACAAAACTATCAAAATGTTCATCACCAGTTCTTTCTCGATGATTAGTTACAGTTAAATCTTTCCAGCTTGGATCAACTTTAACTTCAACAATTGCATCTTTACCAGCATCAATTGCTTTATAATTTAATTCTACAATTGCATCACCTTTTTTACCATAAGTCTTTTTAGCCATTTCTTTCATATAAGTAATAGCTTCATCAATAGGTAAAATTTGTGGATTTAAGGCAAAGAAAGCTGATTGAAGAATTGTATTAGTTCTTCTACCCATACCAATTTCATGAGCAATCTTATTAGCATTGATAATATAGAATTTGGCATCTAAATCTGCTAATTGTTTCTTTAATTTATTTGGTAAATAATCAACTATTTCACTCTCATTAAATTCAGTGTTCAATAAGAAAGTTCCACCTTTTTTCAAGTTCTTTAACATATCATATTTTAAACAATAGTTATCTAGAGAACAAGAAATAAAGTCAGCATTATTAACATAATAAGTTGCTCTAATTGGACTATTTCCAAATCTTAAATTAGAACGTGTTGCTCCACCTGCTTTTTTACTATCGTAAGCAAAATATGCCTGTGAATATAAATCAGTATGATCACCAATGATTTTAATTGCTGATTTATTTGCTGAAACAGTTCCATCTGATCCTAAACCATAGAATAAACATGCAGTATAATCCGCTTTAACATTAAAATCAGGATCTTCTTTCAACGATAAATTAGTTACATCATCATTGATTCCAATTGTAAATGATGTAAATGGATCATCTTGTAACAAATGATCATACACTGCCTTAACTTGACGTGGGGTAGTATCTTTAGAACCCATTCCATAACGTCCACCAACAATAGTTTTAACATGATCCACATCTTTTAAAACACTGCATACATCTAAGTATAATGGTTCACCTGTAGCCCCCATTTCTTTAGTACGATCTAATACAGCAACTTTCTCTACTGTATCAGGTAAGACATCCAATAAATACTTTGTAGAAAATGGACGATATAGATGTACTTTGATTAAACCTACACGATCTCCATTTCGACTCATTTCATCAATTGTTTCTTTAATTGTTTCAGTTATAGAACCCATTGCAATAATTACTCTTGTTGCATCTGGAGCACCATAATATGTAAATGGTGCATATTCTCTTCCTGTAATTTCAGAAATTTTCTTCATATAATCAGCAACGATTTCAACCACTGCTTCATAATGTTTGTTTTGAGCTTCCCGTCCCTGGAAATAAATGTCATCATTTTCTGCTCCACCACGTTCAATTGGGTTAGTATGTGGATTTAAAGCATTCTTTTTATATCTTGCAAGTGCTTCATAGTCTAATAAACTTGCAAGTACATCATAATCCATAACTTCAACTTTTTGAATTTCATGTGATGTTCTAAATCCATCAAAGAAATGCATTACAGGAACTGACCCTTTAATCGCAGTTAAGTGAGCAATTCCTCCTAAATCCATAACTTCTTGAACAGAATGCGAACAAATCATTGGCATTCCAACTTGACGACAAGCATAAATATCTTGATGATCACCAAAAATATTTAACGATCTAGTTGCAAGTGCACGAGCAGATACATGGAATACCCCTGGTAATAATTCACCTGCAATCTTATATAAATTAGGAATCATCAATAATAGTCCCTGTGACGCTGTGAAAGTAGTTGCTAACGCACCACCTTGTAAAGCCCCATGAACAGCACCTGCAGCCCCTGCTTCTGATTGCATTTCAATCACATTAACTGGTGAGCCAAAGATATTTTTCTTTCCTTGAGCAGCCCACGCCTCAGCATTTTCAGCCATCGGAGATGAAGGTGTAATAGGATAGATACTTGCTACTTCTGTAAACGCATAAGCCACATGCGCAGCAGCAGTATTACCATCCATTGATAAAAACTTTTTAGCCATTTTTATAAATCCTCCTTTTGCATAAATATATTATACTACGGCAATTATTTATTTACTAGTTATAATTACTAAAACCGTTATTCAATTAAAAAGTATTAATCTTTCAAAGCTATATATGAAGCAATCGCTCCAAATAAATATATGATTGTATTTAAAAAATCACCTACAAACATATATCTTATGCAAAACACAAACATATCTATTAATATCTGAATATTAAAATATGGTAATATGATACACGCATGAATAGTTTGCGCAAAAAGAATTCCTAAAACAAAAGTTACAGCCGAAATAACAGCCAGCTTTTCACCACTTTTGTTCAATATTTTTCTAATTGCCCGCGCTTGTAAAATTCCTACAACAATTGAAAAATACGAAAAATTAAAACCTGTGCCAGCTATTATCCATTCCATAATCATACCCAAAACAAATGTAACAATTACTCCTACAGCTATAGCAATCAAATAATCTTTACCATAAATTTTTTCATTATTATGTCTATTAAAAAAGGCGCGTGCTTCTTTTCTTTCTTTATAATCACTATATTTATCTTTGATATTCATTATTCTCTACCTTTTACAATTGTCTCAATATATTCTTGAACTTTATCTTTTAAATCCTCACGCTTTAATGCAAAATCAATCGTCGCCTTAATAAAACCAAATTTATCACCAACATCATACCTAATTCCTTCAAAATCATACGCATAAACAGCTTGAATATCCATCAAACGCTTAATTGCGTCAGTTAATTGTATTTCACCACCAGCACCTTTTTCCTGAGTCTCTAACAATTCAAAAACTTTAGGTGTTAAAACGTATCGTCCTAACACTGCCATATTACTAGGTGCTTTATCTATATCCGGCTTTTCAATCATGTCATTCAACTTTACTAATCGGCCATCACACTCGACTAAATGTGATTTAGAAGGACTAACAATACCATATTTATTAACCTCATTATGATTAACTGTCTGTACCCCCACAACCGAAGCTTCTTTACTCATATAAGCATCAATCAATTGTTTTAAAGCTGGTTTGCCTCCTTCATTAACAACAATATCATCACCCAGCAATACCGCAAATGGTTCATCACCAATAAACGACTTAGCACATAACACCGCATGTCCTAATCCTTTTGGTTCTTTTTGACGAATATAATAGATATTTGCCATTTTAGCGATATTTTGAATCATCTTAACCTGCTCAGTTTTCCCTGATTCCATTAAACGTGCTTCTAATTCATAAGATTTATCAAAATGATTTTCCATTGCATGCTTATTAGAATTTGTAATAATTAAAATTTCTTCTATCCCACTATCTACTGCTTCCTGAATAATATATTGAATCGTTGGCGTATCTACAATTGGCAGCATTTCCTTAGCCAGTGCTTTAGTAGCAGGCAAAAATCTTGTTCCTAATCCTGCTGCTGGAATAATTGCTTTTCTAACTCTTTGTTTCATTTTTTTCTCCTTTTATATCTATAAATTTGTTTTATTCTAATTAACATAATCATTATAACTTGTTGCTCTTTTTTTCCAAATATTTAAAGGCATAAACCGGATAATTAGCAGCATTGCAATAAACCCGCCAATCATCCCTGAAACATGTCCTGCTAATGAAATTGATGGCACTAAAAACGAAATCAATAACATCAATAATACACTTGAAGAAATCTGTTTAAACAGATATGCATAAACATCCTTAAACTTTACCGCTAATGCGAGTAATGCTCCCATCAATCCAAATATTGCCCCAGAAATTCCACCCATCACACTATTGGCACCATTACCCGTAAAAAGAAAATATAAACAAGGCAATAGAGTTGTTGACGCTGCTGATACTCCTAACACAATTCCATATCGCTTTTGACCTAATAAATATTCCATGACAGATCCTAAATTAATCAATGAATAGCAGTTACAAAAAATATGCATTAAACCAAAATGGATAAAATTAGCTGTTATCAAACGATAATATTGTTTAAAATAAACTACCAAAATGGGATTAAATCCACCACTCTCAATTCCCTGCTGCCCAGTCATATCGAAACTGTATTTAAATGTTGTATAAATGTAAACTAAAATGCATACACTAACTACCACAGCTGTAACAGGATACTTTTTATAATCAAATTTCATACTATTCTCCTATAAATTCAAATATTGACATCTGATCAATATTTACCTCTGTATCATCTAAAATCTTTTTATTTTTTTCATATATCATATCAAATGAAAGGTCTGTTAAAATATCTTTTATATAAATTGGAGTAACTCCCATATCTAACAAACGATCGTTTCCTAAATACAATCCTTCAATAGCCAAAGGAATAGTCCAATTATTATGAAGATTTTGCAAAGCTGTAAACCAGGTTGCTCCATTATTTATGCTGCTTGAAATAATAACTTGGTATTTAGAAAGTGCACAAACATAACTATTACGATCAATAGCACTAGTAATATCAAAATAACTATTTGGATCCTCAGCGCTTAGCATCACTAACTGTCCCGATTTTATATATTTTTTATATTCACTTTGTTTTGCTGTCAATCTTTCGCAAACAAAATCAACACATTTACAACCATGCTGTAAAGCATAATGAAATGCAATTTCATCAATTCCTTTACTATCATTAGAAATATACATTAAACCATTTTCAATTACTTTATCAAGTAAGCGTTTAGTGTATGTACGATCTCTCTTAGTCACTTTTGTTAAACCCATTAATGAAATACCATCTTTATCAATGTTGATATCACCACAATAAAACAAATACAATGGCACTCTTTTTCTCAGCTGTTTAACTAACCTAATTGGAAAATTATCTTCGTATTTAGTCGTAACATTAATACCATTACTTTCTAAATTATTTAAAACACTTAAAAAAATATTAACTGTCGCTAAACGCTTAACCATCTTATATGCAACAAATTCATTAATCTCCAAAATATCTTCCAATTCTCTTTGTGACATTGAAAGCAGACATGCAGGACCTTTCAAATCCTTTTTTTTAATAATCTTTTCAATCGTTAACCATTCATCAGTAGTTAGAGGAACTTCTTTATATGCTTTCAAACGAGCACAAAACAGCATCATTGCGATACTATCTAAATTTAATCTAATTCGTTCCATGATACTATCCTCCTCTAATACTCATCAAAAATTCTTTTAATTTCCTCGATATCTGCTGTTCTACTTAACGCCAGCATTAATAATACTCTTGCTTTTTGACCTGAAAGAGTATTTGAAGGAATGCAAACATTGTTAGGGTCAAATACATCACTTTTATAGACAATGCCTTGATTTACCCGTGAAGCACGAACAAATATAATACCCTCATTATTCAATCGTTCAATTTCCTGTAACCATCTCCTGCTGTAATTACCACTACCGCTACCAATAATTACGATCCCTTGATGTTCATCAGCCATCATTTTTAATAAACTAACTTTAGCTCCTGCATAATAATAAACAATTCCTACTGATGGTAATTTTTCTGGCAAATTTTCACTAAAAATTGATTGTAACGTATGCTTTTTGAAAGTTCTTGAAAACATCAGTACTTTATCATCATACATATATCCCAAACAGCCAAAATCTTTTTGATCAAAAGCATCAATTTTAAAATTACTTATTTTTTGAATATCTCTTCCTGAATAAATCGTACTCGAAAACAATGCCATTACTCCATGGCCTAAAGCTTCATCACTTGAAGCTAAACATACTGCTTGATATAAATTCATCGGTCCATCAGCACTAGCTGCACTAGCTGGACGCATTGCTCCAGTTAAAACAACCGGCTTATATGTATGAACTGTTAAATTTAAAAAATATGCTGTTTCATCTAACGTATCTGTACCATGAGTAACCACAATACCATCAACATCATCATGATTTGCTAATTCATTGATTTTTTTCGTCAAACAGAGCCAGTGTTTCTCATCCATTTCGTTACTATCAACATTAAAAAGCTGAATTGCTCTTAAATTTGCAACTTCATTAATCATCGGAATTGAATCAACAATCTCTTTAATATCAATCTTACCAGCTTGATAATCTGTTGCCTTACCTATCTTCCCACTACCAGCAATCGTACCGCCGGTAGCTATAATAACTATATTTTTCATTTTATCACCGTAATTATTATAGCAAATTTATTATAGCATAAAAAGAAAAAACGTCTCTTTGTACTAAAGAGACGTTTCCATAATTATTATTTATCAGCTACTAATACTTTATCAGTAGTATGTTCTAGAATAATTTCTTCAGCAGCAGCCTGAGCAGCAGCAAGACGAGCAATCAATACACGATATGGTGAACAAGAAACATATGTTAATCCTGTCTTATGGCAGAATTTAATAGATTCTGGATCTCCACCATGTTCACCACAAATACCTAATTTAATATTAGGGCGAACACTACGTCCTTTAACAGCAGCCATTTCAACTAATTGACCTACACCACTTTGATCTAAAGATACAAATGGATCAACTTGGATTACTTTACGATTGATATATTCTGGTAAGAAACTTCCAACATCATCACGAGAGAAACCAAATGTCATTTGAGTTAAATCGTTTGTACCAAATGAGAAGAATTCTGCATGTTTAGCAATTTCGTCAGCTGTTAAAGCAGCTCTTGGAATTTCAATCATTGTACCAATCTTATATTCAATTTTAGCATTTTTAGCCATAATTGCTGCTTCAATTGCTTTTGTAACATTGTCTTTTACATAAACAATTTCTGCTTCACTACCAATTAATGGTAACATGATTTCTGGTACGATAGTACATCCTAATTCTCTTTCAACATCAATAGCAGCATCAATAATAGCTTTGACTTGCATATTATAGATTTCTGGATAAGTAACAGCTAAACGAGAACCACGATGTCCTAACATTGGATTCGTTTCTTTTAAAGTAGCTCCTTTTGTTTTAACTTCTTCTAATGTCTTACCTAATTTATCTGCAACTGCCTGATATTCTTCATCAGTATGTGGTAAGAATTCATGAAGAGGTGGATCTAATAAACGAACAGTTACTGGTAAACCTACCATTGCACGATAGATTCCTCTAAAGTCTTCAACTTGGAATTTGTATAATTCATCTAATGCTTTAATTCTTTCTTCAACGCTGTCAGATAAGATCATTTGTCTTACATATTCAATACGATCTCCTTCAAAGAACATATGTTCTGTACGACATAAACCAATACCTTCAGCTCCAAATTTAATCGCTACAGCAGCATCACGAGGACTATCAGCATTAGCACGAACTTGTAATTTTTTGATTTCATCAGCCCATGACATTAATTCAGCAAAATCACCTGTTAATTCTGATTCTTCAGAATCCAACACTCCTAAATACACTTTACCAGTAGAACCATCTAATGATAATTCTGTTCCTTCAGGATATGTTTTTCCATCAATTGTAAATGTTCCTGCTTCATAATCGATTGTTAATGCTTTAGCACCAACGATGCAGCATTTACCCATACCACGAGCAACTACAGCCGCATGGCTAGTCATACCACCTGTAGAAGTTAAAATACCTTCACAATCAACCATACCTTGAATATCTTCAGGAGAAGTTTCATGTCTTACTAAAATAACTTTTTCACCTGCAACAGCTTTTTCATGAACTTTTTCAGCAGTTAAATATACTTTACCTGCACCAGCACCTGGTGAAGCAGGTAATCCTTCAACAACTGGATCAGCAGATTTTAAAGCTTCAGCAGTAAAGTTTGGATGTAATAATTGAGAAATTTGATCAGGTTCAACACGAGTCATTGCTTCATATTTATTAATTAAACCTTCATGTACTAGATCTACTGCAATTTTTAAAGCAGCTTTACCTGTACGTTTACCGTTACGAGTTTGTAAAATATATAACTTACCATTTTCAACAGTAAATTCACAGTCCTGCATATCTTTATAATGTTTTTCTAATCCTTTAACAATGCTAACTAATTCTTTATAGATTTCAGGCATATCTTCTTCTAATTTAGCGATTTTTTGTGGTGTACGAATACCAGCAACAACGTCTTCACCTTGAGCGTTAATTAAGTATTCACCATAAATATGATTATCACCATTAGCAGCATTACGAGTAAATAATACCCCAGTACCAGAATCATTTCCCATATTACCGAATACCATTTGCTGCACGTTTACAGCAGTTCCTAAATCATGAGGAATACCATTTAAATTACGATAGATGATTGCACGGTCATTATTCCAAGATCTAAATACAGCTAAAATAGCTCCCATTAACTGTTCTTTAGCTTCTTGTGGGAAATCTCTTCCTAATTGAGTTCTGAAAATTTCTTTATATTGAGGAATAATAGTATTTTCAAAATCATCAGCTGTAATATCTAAATCACTTTCATATCCATTTGCTGTTTTTAATTCAGTTAATTTAGCTTCAAATAATTCTTTGTCAACTTCACAAACAACATCAGAATACATTTGAATAAATCTACGATAACTGTCAAAAGCAAAACGACGATTGCCAGTTTGTTTAGCTACAACTTCAACAGTTTCATCATTCAAACCTAAATTAAGAATTGTATCCATCATTCCAGGCATAGAGAATTTTGCCCCTGAACGAACTGAAACTAATAGAGGGTTATCTAATCCACCTAATTTTTTTCCAGCTAATTTTTCTAATCTTTCTAAACAATCATCAATTTGTTTTTTCATTTCATCATTGATGATCTTACCATCAGCATAATATTCATTACATGCCTCTGTAGTAACAGTAAACCCTTGTGGTACTGGTAAACCTAAATTAACCATTGCAGCTAGGTTAGCACCTTTACCACCAAGAAGGTCACGCATCATTTCGTTTCCTTCACTAAACATATAAACATATTTTTTCATTTAATATAATCCTCCTTAGAATTAATTCATGTGTATATTATACACATCTTCCCCTCCTCATTCAAGTGGAAGCGCTTTGAAATTATCATATTTTGTTGCAAAGAAAAGATTGTATTATTAAAATACAATCTAATTTCATCAATACCTAGCGTTTATTTGCTATTTCAATTTCAATTTTGCGATTATTTATCTTTTGTTTATTACATTTTTTAACAACCTTATTAATTACTTTCTTATTAATATCAACAAATGTAAACTTTCGTTTTATATCAATATCACCAATATCTTCTTTCCTAATCCCTGCTTTGCTAACGAAGAAATTAATGATTTGCGGAACTTTAATTCGATCCATTGAACCAGCTGTGATAAAAATTCGTGTATAATCTTTATTATTTCGTCCTCTTTTTTCTTCTTTTACTTCTTGAATAATATCCCGTTTATAATCAAAACCCAATTGATTTTGATAATTCATGTATAATAAAGCTGCTGTAAAATCTATCAACATAGTTGGATCAATTTCATTAACTAATTGTTTGAACTTTTTATGATTTCCAGCAAGAATAACATCTTCTACACCACTTATCAGCATTCCGATTTTAGCATCTGAAATTTCTTTAAGTGTCGGAATAGTATCTCTAGTAATTGTTGATTTAGTTACTTTTTCAATCTGTTTTAAAAAGCTTTTTTCTCTTGGCGTAATAATAGAATAAGCGACTCCTTCTTTATCAGCCCGACCAGTACGCCCAATTCGATGTACATACGATTCAATATCCTGAGGCAGCTCATAATTAATTACGTGAGTAACATTTTCTACATCAATTCCTCTAGCTGCCACATCTGTAGCAATTAAAAAATTAATAGTGCCTTTTTTAAATTTACGTAATGTATTCATTCGATGATTTTGACTTAAATCACCATGCATTGCTTCAACATTATAATTAGCCTGCTGCATCTGTTCGGTTACTTCATCTACACTTCGTTTAGTCCGACAAAAAATTATTCCAGTTTTAACATTAGCTACATCAATTAAACGACATAATGCTTCAAAACGATCTTTTTGTCTTACTTCATAATAAAATTGTTTTACAGATGTTGCTGTTGTCTGCTTCGATAACACTGCAACATGATTAAAATCATCATGCATATAATTTTGAGCAATTTTTTTAATCCCTTCTGGCATTGTTGCTGAAAATAGAATCGTTTGACGACTATTATCAACTTTTTCCAAAATTGTCTCAATATCTTCAACAAATCCCATGTTTAGCATTTCATCAGCTTCATCTAATACTACAAATTTTATATTTGTAAGTTTTAAAACTTTCCGACGCATTAAATCCATTATTCTCCCAGGAGTTCCGACAATTATATCAATACCTTTTTTTATTGTACGAATCTGTTTTTCAATGTCACTTCCACCATATACACAGGCAATTTTACTACCATTGTATTTGCCTATTCGATTCATTTCTTCATGAATTTGCATTGCCAATTCTCTAGTTGGAGAAAGAATTATCGCTTGTGGTAATTTATCATCAGATGGTGCTATCTTAGATAAAAGAACACTCCCAAATGCTAATGTCTTACCAGTTCCAGTTTGAGCCTGTCCAATCACATCAACTCCTGTAAGTAAAACTGGAATTGCTTTTTCTTGAATTTGTGATGGTTTAGAAAACCCCATATCCTCTATTGCTCTTAATACTTCATTACTTAATCCTAGTTGTCTAAATTTATTTTCAATCATTGTATATACCTTTCTAATCACTTTGGTGAGTATAGCATAATTATTCATTATATACAAACTTATTTTTAAAAATTCAATCGATTTTTATACATAATAAGATTATTGTTATTATGCTAGTAATTATTTGGTATTACTGTTATAATTTTGACAATAATCAAAATGGAGGAATTTTTATGAATAATAAAATTATTTGGCATGATCGAAAACATTTCATGTGGTTCCCTTTTAGCTTCACTAAATATGAGATCAAAAATGAACGTTTATATCAACAAATCGGATTAATTAATACTCACTACGATGAGTTACTCTTATATCGTATTACTGATATATGTTTACAAAGAACTCTAGCTCAAAAAATCTTTGGTACAGGAACTATAGTTTTATACACTAAAGCCGATAGCAGTAAAGAAATTCATTTAAAGAACATCAAAAATGCTCATGATGTAAAAAGTTTAATTTCTAATTTAGTTGAAGATGCTCGTGATAAAAAACAAATAGTTGGAAAAGAATTTTTTAATGACGCTTATAATTTAGATGATCAGTTTGATTAAAATAATATGTCATCCCGTTTAGGATGACATATTATTTTACAATCCAATATTTACAACTAGCTATATCATAAGCTAAATATTTATCATGACCAGCAAACAAACAATCTTCATCTATATCTTTAAACATATATATTAACCGATTTAATGCACTATAAATATATTCAAAATTATCATTTTTGATTGTATCATTTTCTCCGCACAATACAAAAATATTTCGATTAGCTCCCTGATATCCTTTAAAATAAGCACGATTCATACCATAAAAAGTAATCAAACAATTATAAGTACCATTTTTCAATTCTTCTACATTATTAAATAAATACAATTCATATTTATCATCCAGTATATAATAAATTAATTTTACAGTTAAATAATCTTCACCATTTTTTAAAAGGCAATAATGATATTCTCCTCCAAAATTAAGTTCTTTTAAAGAATCATAACAGTCTTTTAATACATTATCAATAAATTTTCTTTGTTCTTTATTTAGATAATAAATTTGTTTAGGTTTAGCCTGATCCACTTTTTTCATTAACTGTACAAATTTTTTCATCACAGCATCATTAGCATCCAATATATAATCCCAAACAATTATCTCAACACTATAAGGATTAGCTTTTTTACCAGTATGATATATCAATTTTTGATCCAGTTCTAAATAATCTCTAATCTTAATATTATCTTTTCTATCTTCTACATCAATAACAGTATTATTATGTAGAAATTCATAATACTTACATTTATTTAATAGCATTTTTTCATTAATCAGTTCACTCAATTCACTAAATGTTATATTTTCATCAACATCTAAAGTCACTTTATTTTCTTTATAAGATATCTTTAACCTATATTTATTAATCATTTTATCCCCCATAAAACTACTCATTTACTTTAAAAAGAACAGCTGCCATATGCTTGCAGTTATTTCCCCCTGAAGCGTGAGGACAATCACACGCTATTTTTTTTATCTTATTTCCATCAATTTCGATTGAAACCATATACTTAACACTCCCATTTACTGAAGCTACAATACGCTGATCACTCTTATAAATAATATCAACCTTTTCGTTTTGAAAATACTTCATACCTCTTTCAATGATCCAAGATTTAAATAATGATTTCCAATTATTTACATATGGTAAATTCAAGTTATCTTTATTTATATTATATGCTTCAATTTGTTCAAAACAAAACCTAGTTGCTTTTACATCCTCCAATGCATCATGAGCCGCAAATTGATAACCATAATACTTTGCACAAGCAGTTAATGATTTCCATTTATATTTACCACGACTTCCCATTTCACCATAAATAGGTGCAAATTCTTTCATTGGATCTCTAAATTTATATTTTTTTGTGTCTACGCCATAATTTTTTAATATTCCCTGTTCAAATGCAACATTATAACAAACAATAAATTCGCAATTATCAAAAATGTCTTTTATTACATCAATATAACTTTCAAAACTAAGTTTATCTTTAACATCCGATGGTGAAATACCGTGAATCCTTTGTGCATTAGGCCAGGAAAAATGTCTTTTAGGCTTACATAATTCATTAACCAAAATATCTTCATCCTGATTAATTATTGCCACTTGAACTACTTCATCATCATGATACATATTAATTCCAGTTGTTTCAAAATCTAGAACAACATACTTATTCTTCATATTTACACCTCATGCTCTAAAGTTTATCACAATTTATTAAATGATGCTATTCATATTATCAATTACTTCCTAAATATAGCATCTAATAAAGTATAAATACTTTAAATATAATTTCAATACATCTTATGTTGTTATTAAACTGGATCGGTGTAAATCTCAATTAATCTTTTCAACACGTTTCAATACATCTTATGTTGTTATTAAACATCCATTCTAGGATATTTTTTTGCGTTGACCCAATCGTTTCAATACATCTTATGTTGTTATTAAACCCTAGTAAATAAGCCACTTTACATATTCTATTATACCTCAAACCCTTTATATATCAACACTTTTCTATTTTTTTACCAGGCAGTTTTACTTTTTTGTTATTTCTAGATAAAATCACTTAAACTCTTACTCTCCCAACAGTTTTAAGGATTTACAAAGAACTTATACCTGGTAAATTATATAATTAAACTATCTTCATTTTCTACTTTTTGACTGCCTAAAATCTCTTCATCAAACGAATCTTCACTCTGTAATTTAATAATACTGACACAATCTTCTTCCTTATTTATAGCTTTTTGTAATTCTTTTTTCAATAAGATCAATTTTGAGGGAGTTATAGGTCCCTTAAATACAGAAAACTGGTAGTGAGAAAGATACTTTTTACAAATCTTAAATATTTTATTTACTCTTTTTTCACCAATATCATAACAAACAATTACATAATTATAATTTTTTATTTTCATTAGCATTTATCCTTTATCGAAAACGGTATAAAAGGCTTTCCTTCAAAAACTGTTTTAATCAATTTATACCCATCATATTTAATTGCTGTTTTATATGATATTTTTCTTTTTAGTTTCGTATGTTGAAATTTAGTATCTAATCTATTTTCAAAAGCTTCAATAAATATCTGCCTACCCTCTTCATTCAATAAACAGTAATTAGTTTTTTTATCGAAATGTTTTTCAACATTTAACTTTTTAGTATTTACTAATTCAAAAATAGTTTTGAAAACTATAACTGGCTTAAATACTTCACTTAAATCCAATGATAAAGAAAATCTTTGTTCTGTCGGTTCATGTAAAAACGAAATGCTTTGATTCAAATGAGTTTGATATATTGCCGAAATTGTTTTTGTATATAGCAATGTGTTTCCAAAAGAAATCAATGCATTGATTGGGTTATCCGGCGGTCTTTTAACCCTCTTGTTCATCATAAAATCTTCAGGTAATATATATTTAAAAGTACTATAAAACCTTTGCCATATTTCACCCTCAACCGCCATTATTTCTTTAATATTATTAGCATCTTGTAAACGTTTAAAAACCACCTTTCGAATCCAGTCCACAGTTTCTTTAACTTCTTTTTTACCATGTTTGTAATAATGATACAAAGTTTCATCAATATTAACTGCTATTCCATTAACAATTGCTTTAGCAATTTCTTTTCTTTGATTGCTAAATGCTTCAACTTGTTTGATCAATAATTTACCACTAGTATATTTATCTTTAGGATAAAAAGTTCCACTATACCCTTGATAATAATTAAAAAAATGAATAATTATATTTTTTGATGAAATAAAATCTAATAATTTAGTATTTAACGATACTTCATTTAAACAATATATCTCTTTTACATTTTCTACTGGTAAATATATGTTTTTATTACCTTTTCTAAAACAAAGTGAATCATCTTTTCTCTTTAAATCACCCATACTAGTTATATATTTTGTACTCCCCATAATAACACCTCCTCTATATATAACAATAAGCATAATATGCACATTTTTTGCACTTGCTCTCATTTAAAACTGGTGGTATTTGACCAGCTTCTAATAATTTCTTAATCTCTATAACCATTTTATTTAATTTTTGTTCTTCCAAGTCACTTAATTCTACTTCAATAAAAGTTTTATTTTGTTTATTTTTTTCAATTACTTCTATTCTACCTTTTCTATTAATTCCTTTCGATTTTAATATCTTAAGATAATACAAAAGCTGCCACTTAGCGGCTATCAAGTCAGCATCAGATTTTTTTGTTTCGATTAAGTATTTAGCCGTTAATTTATCTAATCTTACATTATCTATTGCTATTTCTGCATTTTTATTATCGCTATATTTTTGTTCATGCAAAGCTTTCCCAATTTTTACATCTTCACTTTCATCTTCTAAATTAAGACGATTACCATGTAAATAACATTGTCTTTTACAATGAAAATAATAATTTATCAATGTCCCATTTATTTGCATAATCACACCACCTATATAAACAATTCATTTTCAGTTTCAAACAAACCAGTATTTAATTTGCCATCTAAAATATAATTATCACCATCTTCAATATAGAAAATATCACCAATTTGCTCTTCATAATCAAATTGACAGTTACTATCAACTTGATACATAAAATAATTCATTTTACTTTTTACAACCGATAATTGATAAATCTTTTTAGAATAATCCATTTCATTATCCTGCAATAATTCTACATACTGCTTCCATATCAAATTACCATCATATTCATGACCATCAAAATCCTTTATCTTTCGCCCTAAAAAAATCGTTACTCGATCTCTTGTATCTAAAATTAATTCCATCCGTTTACTTACTTCTTTATAATTTAAGCAGGCAGCAGCCTCCCTAAAAAAGTCTCCAACATTACCATCATTATATTCTTTAGCCTTATGTTTTAAAACTGTGAGTAATTTTTGATAATATTGATTAAAACTCTTATTTAATAATACAGCTTTCATTTCATCATTTAATAATGTTAAATTTTCGGCAACTCTTTCATCCTTTTTATAAATATTTGCAGCTTTATTTAAATTAAAGAAATACACTACCCCATCTTTTAAACAAGAACGATTTATTCTCCCCATAAACTGTTCTTCACTATCTAGTTTTGAAATATCTTTATAACCAATATCCATATCAATATCAACACCCGCTTCAACTACCTGTGTTGCTACTAAAATAAGATGATTACAAGTATTAACCTTATCTATTATTATTTCTCTTTCCAAAATACTGTCAAAACCGCTAATAAATAAAACTTCACAATCAAGATTTTCATTTTTAAGACGCCGATAAAATTTCTCAGCACTTCTTCTTACAATAAACTCTAACATAATTTTTTTCTTTAGTTTATTCATTTTCAAAACATGCTCAAATAACACTTCTTCAACATTTTTTACTTCCAACAAACTATAATCAATCTTTACCCGTTCTTTAAAAATAGGATTTAAAAAATATTTTTTACAATCTTTAATTAATGATACCGAATTACTATCATCATTTGTAAGTACTTCTAAATTAGGTAAAGTAGCTGACATAATAATTATTTTCATATTTAAGATTCTCGCGTATTCCTTTAAAAAGATAATTATTTCATTCCAGCGTTCAATTCGATAATTTTGGATTTCATCTAAAACAATGACAGTATTAACAAATTGATAAAAACCAAATGCTGATTCACGGTTATTGCCAAATAGTGTATCAAACAAACTAACATGCGTAGTTAAAATAATTGGATAATTCAAAAACTGACGGTCTAATAAAGCCTTTTGATATTTATTAGGTTTATTTTCATCAATCTTAATTGGCGTTGTTGAATTAACAACTGCAACATTATTTAAAATACTGCTATGATCAAATATTTTATTAAGTGAAGCAATATTTTGTTCTACTAATGTATTAAAAGGATAAACATAGACAATTTTGTTTAAATCATTATTTTTTTCAATTAAACGTAAACTTAAGTTTATCGCTGTATTGCTTTTACCACTGCCGGTTGGTGCTTCCAAATAAAAAATATTTTTATCATAATTTTCTATTAGAGTTTTTTCTGCTTCTAAAAATATCTCAGTTCTTAATTCGTTGATACTATTTTCTAAAATCTGCTTTTTTCTAATTTTAGTTATCAGCTTGGTGTTATCATATTGTTTAATCAGTTCTTTAAAATCAAAATCATTTATCACATTAATGTCTTTTTGATTATTATAAAATTCACTTGTTGCATAGTAATCGCATGTAACTAAAATAGAATATAAAAGTCTAACATAAGCATATAAATCAATTTGTTTATTAAGCTCACATTTTTTTAATTTTTTAAATAAACCATTTCTCCCATTCTTTTTTAAAGGAACAAAATTAAAATCTACATTAAACTGACTTACAAATTCATCGCTATTTACCCAATCTATAATTCTTTTTTCTAATTTATCATCACTATCAAATTTATCAATAAAGTAAGTTCTAAAATCATCAATCTTACTATGATGCCTAGAAATTACAAAAGCATTTATATAAGTAATTCTTTTCAATATTTTATAATCATTTTTATCGAGTGAACTTATTTTATTTAGAAAATATCCCAAATAAATATATGCTGATAATATCGAGTGTTTAGAATCTAAGTTTTGTGGCGGTGTCATATAATTCATAGCACGATTATTCATCTTATCATTTTGAAAAATAGGATTTATTTTACCATTATCATGGAAAACAATCGTATTAATAAAAAGTTCATTAAACACTTCTTTTCCTTCATCAGATAAATCACTAACTAAATTATTTTTAAAAGATACCATTATTTTATCTAATCTTTTTAATTCAAAAATTTCTTTTAAATATTTTATACACAATTGAATATGTTCAACAATCGTCTCGTGCTGATCATCTTTAACATGTCCATAACAATTATTAATATTTTTTATTAATTGTTCTAGTGACACCACATATTTATCAATATTCATAGTTTTCTCCTTCAATAAAACCCGCAATAAAGCGGGTCTAATAAAATATTATATTTTTACTATCAAAAGTATATACAGTTCCTTCATCCATCAGTAAATCCGTATGAATAAAAGTCATATATTCATATAATCCTGTTTTTTCATTTAATCCAATTGGTAAACTCTCCTGATACTTATAAAAATCCATATCAATATCCTCAGCTTCTTCAAAACTTTTCCTAGGAAACAAACAATCAATTCTTTCTTCATCAATATTTCTTTCATCCAATTCAACGACACAAACATCGCTTATTACTGCAGGATGATCATTTTTTCCTAAATAAGGAATATAAATACACTTATGATTAATCAATGAATCAGCAATTTTTTTAGCTTCCTCATTATCTAAAAGTACAATAATGTCCCATTTGGGATACTCTAACCACTGTTCTTTAACAATCAGATTTCCGCCCTGCTGTTTTGAAGCATATCCAACTGAATTATTAAAATACTGAATCTTTTTAGAAAAATAACCCTTTTTATTTAAAGGAATAATAGATACTTTTATATCTTTTAGTTTTCGATAAAACTCTGGAAGTTCTTTAGTATCGTTATAACCCTGATACCCTAAAACAGCCCCAAACATTCCTAGTAACGCTACTTTATGAATATTACCAAATGTAAAATAATAATAGGTATTGACTTCAGGTCGCTTAAAAAAAGCTGTTTTACCACTTAAAGTAAATTTAAGTGCCTGCATAAATTACACCTCATTTTTAGTAATAATATGATATATCTTAGCATTTTTTAAATTAGATTCCAAAACTGTTGTTTCAGGATTATAATATATTTCAATATTTAAGATATCATCAAGTTCATTTAACATATTACATTCAATTTTAATTTTGTTAATATCGGTTTTTTCAAAACTAATATATTCACTTAAATTTGGTAAATATGTATCTAATTTAGTTTCGACAAATAAAGCAAATTCATTTTCACACCCTTCTTTAGCATTAGAAGAAAATGAAGTAGCTGCTACTAAAGCTGTTCGTTTAAAATTTTGATAGTCTGCTTCGGTATACCCATCAGTTACCTTTAATGATACTAGTTCTTTATAGGCATTAGGATTGATTGAAAAAGGATAAAAATAATGCGCTTCATTACTAACGATCTTCGTTCCTAATGTAGAATTTTTAGCTTCCTCATCTTTTTCTTTATCTTTAGAAGCATCTCTAAACGGTGATAAAATTTGCTGTTCTTCAGCAACGCTGCCATCGTATTTATTAATTCCCTGACCAAACTGAACAGCACCAGTAATTGAAATATTATTCTTAGCTTCCGCAAAAGTAGCTCCAAAGTTTTTAACATCTACCGCACTCATTAAATTAGTGAAAACTTCTTTAGCATCTTTACATTTTGATAAATCTTCAACATCAAATAACTTTTCATAACGTTCTTTTAATGAATTAGGTACTAATGTTACACTACCATCTTTTTGTGGTGAAAATTTCATTGATTTTATGTATAACACTTTTTTACCTTCACTATCCCACATCTTTTTCATTGGATATTTTAAAGCTTTGTCACTGCCAAAAACCGTTCCATCTGATAAACTCTTAGGATAACCGGAAAAATCCGCATTCCAATTAGCCATTATTGAGGCAATTCCAATAACTCCATATACTCTTTTATCCATTTTCTTTTTCCCCTTTTTCATAAATTAAATTTTCACCAAGATAACCTGCCATCAACATACTTTGATCGATTTTCTTGACATCCATATATTCCATGACCATTGCAAATAAATAATTAAAGCGCGTTTTCCCTACAAATAGATCATAATTATAACGACGATAAAATTGTTCCAGCTTGATTTTCAAAACCTTATCATTTCTAATAACGATAAATTGATTAATAATATCCTGGGTTTTATTCTTTGTTTTACTTTTTGATTGCAAGTAAGCAATAGCTTGGCCAACAGCAAAACTATATTCCAAATCATCTTCAATTTTCATTTGATGTTCGGCATTTATCTTAGTTCGTAAAACATCTCGTATATCTTCCATATCATTCTCCTTTTGACTAAAATACTTATTTAACGCAAAATATAAATTCATTTGTTTCTTCGCACTGTTTAGATAACCCATTTTGATTGAATATTTAGTTATATCCAAGGCAGCTTTTAACAAAACATTTCCAATATTTTCAACTTTTCCTGCATATACCCAAGCATGAATTGCTTCCCTACAAGCCAAAAGATTCTTTTTATAAATACTATCAACGCCTTTGAGATCATCAGGAGCTGTAAAATAATTATTTTTTAAATATTTAGAAAATAATATCTCATTAATAAGATTTTCAACATCTGTTCTTTTTTCATATTCTTTATAACATTCATCATCCAAAGAACCAATAACATTTCTATAATTAAATAAAGGTTTTAAAAAAACTTTATAATCCGTAACAACATCCATATAATGAATTTCTAATTCTTTACCTTTTTTTGTTTTAACAACGATCCCATCAAAACCTTTTTCTATATTTTTAATATTATTTAAACAATAAATTCTTTTATCATCATCTTCATCACTACTAAAATAAATATTAGTCTTACCTGCATTTGCCTGATTCATCAAAAAATCAAAAAAATGTTTTTCAAGTAAAGCTTCTTTTAAAGATAACATGTAAGGAATCTTATTCATTCTCGTTTTATTTTCCAAAAATGGTTTTTTAGAATTTAACTGCATATTATAATTCGGTAAGCCATAAACATCATTACCATCATAAATATTATAATCATTACAATTAAATATCTTCGTTAAAGTATAACGATTTCCCTCATTAATATATAACTGATCATCATCCTCAAAAAAGACCTTTAAATAATCTTTTTCACTATAATCAACTTTATCTAAATTATATACATTTTCAATCAACCATTGTTTATTTCTTAGTAACTTCTCCTGATCAATTTCACCAATATCATCAGCTACAAAATTATACATTTGTAAGTCTTTACCTTTATATTTCTCCTGGGGATTCTCTAAAGACTTAAAATATTTTTCAGTTGCTTCATTTATTCTATCTTTATCATTTAATTTTTCTTTTTTTACAAAGTATGATAAATAATTATTTGAAAGAATTAATCTAAATGGCAAATCTAAAGTTTTTTGTGTATTTATTATTTGACTTTGATAATCATAAAAACATAATTTTCGATATGTTTCATCATCAGGCTTTTCAATCAAACAATGATCCTTTTTTGAATACTTGATTTTTTCAACCTGATAACTGCCATCACTATGTACCAAAACATAATCACCATTAGTTAAAACCATCGTCTCCAAAATCAAATTTGGGTTATTTTTAAGTTCCTGACTAAAAATTTCTAGACACTCCTCCAGCATCACATTACCTCCTTTTAATAATAGGAATAATTAACAAATCCAAAACCCCGCGCATTCATCTCTAAAAGTCCAGCTCCAATGGCCAGCATCGCTAATTTTTGAGCATTTTCATTTTCAGCAATCTCTAGTTCAATCATGTCTCCTAGTATTTTAATCCCCTTGTACATACGAGAAACAGGAACTTTATTTTTAAAATTGATATGATAATATAACTGAAAATCTTCATTCATCTTACCACCAGTAATATCATTATATTTTTTAATTAAATTAATTTTTAAACGCTTTTCAAATTCTTCTACTTTGATACTATTTTTCCAATAACCATGTTCAGTTTTTAAAATTATTGGTGTTAAGGTATATAATTTTTTAACTATTTTAGGTTTTATGATCTTGACTTCTCCTGTTAATCCTTGTATTTCTTTAGTACGATTTTTCACTAACGTTTCATACAAATATTCCGCCAGCTTATAATCAACAGTTCTAATTCTAAACACATAAGCATTATCCTTTCGATATATTCCATTTTTGGCCAGCGGATAAAGACTATCAAAAGTATAAAATTTGTACATATTTGCTTCATGAATATTTAAAAATTCATTTTCTTTTACCAAAACACTATCTATGAAATACGCAAGATAACTTTGTATTTCTTCTATTTTTATATCTTCTAATAAATATACTTTTATTTTCAATTCATATACATTCATTCCTGTGCTCCCCAATCTATTTCTATAAGAATTATTATAACTTATTCCAAAACCACATGCAAAAGCGCTTACATTAATAACAGTAAAAATTAATCATTAATATTTTTTATCCAAAATATTTTTATTATCCTATCCCATAAAGATTGTTTTTTTGGGATTTCTAAAAAATTTATATTTATATTAACACCATTCTTTTGATTAATTTCATTGTCTTAAATCATGCCATCGTAAAATAATAATAACATCTTTAATAATTATTGAATTGTTAAAATATTTTTATTTAGTTTTGTTATTTTATATCCATAACAATCTTATTCTATCAAAATACCTAATAATAACATTTTTATTATAATAATCACAAAATACATAGATTATCTATGTATAATTGATTTTTTAATATATTATGTTATAATACAAATTATAGAAAGCGCTTTTTATAATAAATAATAAGAAAAATAAAAAAACTTCTGTTATTTACATTAACATTTTGTTTAGCTTGTTGTATGGTGACAATCCAAAATGTTAATGCATCAACTGTTTTACCTAATAGCTATTTAAATGATATTAAAGAACAGGTTTGTCTTCTAAATGAAGAAATCAATATCTCTAAATTAAATTTTAAAGATTACAAAATACTTTTAGATATTGAAAATAATGAATCCTATGCATTAATTGTTACTGATAATGATGGCTATATTATTTCTGGAATTAAAAACAAAACAATTTCTGAGTGTTCACTAACTCAAAATTCAAATCCTTATAAAAATAATATGAGTAATACATTATTATATTATGGTCCAATGAATTATCTTTATAAAAACAATGAATCGATTGTAGATATTTATTCTAATCAAATAATTTCTTCTAATCTTCGTATGAGCAATGCAACCGATAATGATATAGAAAATTTGAAAAAATTAAATTCTGAATTCTTAAATAATTGTACGCCTATTTCTGTGAAAACCCATGCATCTGAAAGCTGGATTGGTGCACCCGCATCAAGATTTTCTAGATACAATGGTTCATCTTGGCGTAACGAAAAAAGTGTTTGTGGACCAATTGCTGCCGCTATTATGTTTGCATATTTTGACGATTATGTTAGATTTGATGTAATCCCTGATAATGTACGTAAACAAAACAGCAGCTCACCAGGAACACTTATTACAAAAATGGTAGCAGAAACCCCTCTTGCTACAACTACAGTACCTTCAACTCTTGCCACTGGAATATGAGGTTTTATTCAAAAATATAGTCCTAATAAATCTATCAAAGCAACAAGTATGAGTACAAATCCTTTTTCTACAGTTAAAAACAGCTGTAATTCAAGTCGCCCAATTTGTGTAGGATTATTAGATTCGCTTGGTTCATCTTATAAAAACCATTGAGTTACTGCATATCAATATAAAGAAACAGGTGTATTTGTAGGATATTATAAATGCATTGATAATTGGGGTAATTATAATAAAGAAATCACTAGTTCCTGGGCCATGGGTGCAGTATCTATCGGATATTAAAATTAATTAAAATTTATGGAATTGAATAAACAAGGAAAATCATTTAGAAAGGAGATTACAATTCCGCTGCATATATCAATGACAGTTTCCTTGTCAAAAAAATGAAAAAGATAAACAAAATTAGTATTGTTATAATACTTTTAATTCTATGTTCAGCATGCGGTAGACCTCCTGGATTAACTGCTAGAATGGGTCGTAATATTAATTGTGAATCTGAATTAGGGAATTTTTCAAAATATATAAAATTGGATAAACTTCCAACTGCTATGGATAATGAAATAAAAGTCCATGGCAAAAAGGTTGGTATACATTGTGGTAATATGTTTACAATAACTAGTGAGCTGACAGATTACTATACTAATTATAGAATGGTTAATGCTGCAGGTACTTTAGGAGATACTTTTGAGTATGGCGCATATACTGTTAATATAAAATATTATTTATATGATGATATGTTAATTATCGATAGTGATACTGACATGCCAAAAGACGTAGCGAGTTCTGGCCTAATGGCAGAATATTACATAAAAATTGACGATAAGTATCTAAGTGGTTTTGAGCATGGTTTTGGTCTAAAAAAAAGATACAAGAATTTCAACAAGTTATCTAAAACATACTTGGAAAAAATGAACTTATTAATAATTGAAGAACTTGATACTTATACTAATCTTAAAACTATTTAATATCAATAAATCAATTATAAATAATAAAAATGAGAAGTTTTAGAATTCATCATATTTACCAATAGGCAAAATAACTTGAGAATTTAAATAAAGAGACTATTAAAACATGAGGTGCTATTGACCCCACGTTATTAGAATAGTCTCTTTTTTAGAATCTAATATCATCATTTGTTATTTCATGCCAGCTGTAAATAATGATATATTTAATTTATCTATAACAATCACTTATATAAATAAGGTGTTCAAACTAATCTTGAACACCTTTATATCAATAATCAATAGTATGCAGTTCAACGATCTCCTGCTCTAATTTACAGTCATTTTCCAACATATAATCAATGACTTTATCATGAAACCGTTCTTTTAATTTAATTAATCTTTTTCGATCATTAGCAGTCAATCTTTTTGTATATTCTTGATACTTTTGTAATATATCTATATTCATGGCAATGGTTTTAAAAGGAATACTGGTCTTTTCAATTAAATGCAAATAAATATAAAATCCCCCAGCATCAATATCGCCAAAATGATAATAATTAAGATTCGTTTTAAATTGATAGATTTTCAACAGCAGCTCTCTTCTTAATGCGTTATGATAACCACCTAAATAGATTATTAAAGTATTGTCAACAGCAGTATCATAAAATGAAGTTAAGTTTTCAATCGTTAAAACATTAACATCTCTAATTTCTAAAATTTTTAATAATTTAATATTTTCAGTAGTTAAAGAAAAGGGACTATTAAGTTTACCAATATCAATAATCTGATCATTTAAACTGATTTTGATTTGACCGTTTAAATATATAAAACCAGGATTTTTAATAACATTAAAATGTCCAAACATTTCATCTTCATTTTGAAAGCTTTCACTATGATAATCAGTAACAATATTGACAAGCTTACTTTTTATATTTTCTAATCGTTTCGAATCTTTCAAGACCATTAAAGAAAACTTACGAAATGAGATTTCTTTCTTTTGGTTTACAAGTGCTTGTAAGACAATAAATATATCTTTAATCTCTTTAATATTTTCAATATTTAAATATCTGCTTATTGATTGATAGTTTTCTATCCTTTTTATCATTTCATTTTTAAAACGATCCAGCCAGTCTATTGAAAATGAAATCTTTTTTAAATAATCGACTGTTTCTAAGCGATAATCAGCTAAATAAATTCGATTTATTAACCGATATGCCTCTTTTATATAATTATCATCTAATACTAGTGCTATTTCATCAATTTCCTCATCATTAATAGTAATATCAAGGATATGTAAGTTATTTAAATCATGGCAAGCTTCATCAATCAATAAACGCTGTGAATAATAATCACTATTATCATATTTTGGAAAAAGCTTTCGCAATTTAACTTTTATCTGCAGGTTTAAACAAGAACCTTGTTTAGATAAAACACTGCGCTCATACTTTTCCAAAAGATTAGTTAATATCTTTGTTGCATATTTATTCATGAATAATAGCCTCAACAAAAGAATTATCTCCAGATTTAATAATTGCTAGTGTGGTATCAACATAAGGCATGATAGTACTAGCACGATCCGGTGGTGCCGCTAAAATAATCTGCACATTAAGTTCATTATAAAATCTCATCATTGCCTGGATTCTCGTTTCATCCATATTATTAAAAGCTTCATCAAACAAAACAACGCAGCCTGAATCTTCATTAAGACGATTTTTAATTAACTGTTCAAAACTTGAGGCAATGACAACATAAAATGGAGTTTGTGTTTCCCCGCCCGATTTTTCACGATTGACTTTAGAAAATTTAGTAAAATCCCCATTTTCATGCAAAATTTTAATATCATAATCCAAATACTCACGATAATCAGTATATTTTTGTAATAACTTTTCACCACTTTCATCTTCGCCTAATAAAGCTATTTGATCAAACAGTTCATCCATTACAGCACGATTTTCTTTTGACAAAGTCGTTACAAATAAATCATCACTGTTATACTGCTGATTAGAAGCAATAATATCATAATAACGTCGATAATCTTTACGTCTGCTAGGATTAACCTCGAATTCATAACTATCACCATTAAAGTTTTTATTTTGAAGGCCCTTGTTTAATTCTTTAATGTCTTTTTTAGCCTGATTGATTTTTTCATACAATCTCGATATAAATGACTCTTGAAATGTCTGTTCACATTTTCTTCTGGCATTTCGAACATCATCTTGGCGTTTAACAATTTCAATATCTCTTAATTTATAGTATAACTGCAAATAAACATCAATATTATCAATTGTTTCTCCATAACCAACTTTAAATTCATGATTAAAAGCTTTCATTGCCCATTCAATATTCGTACTTTCCTTATTAGTCTGTCCATCTAATTCACGAATTTTCATAACTAAGCTGTTTTGGATCGATGTATAATTATGACCAAAGCGTTTATAATATCTTTTTTTAATTGTCATAATTGCTTCATCAATAATTTCTGGTGCCTTAGGTAGTTTTTCTAATTCAGTTTCAATTTCTCTTTTAGTTTTATTATTTTGGTCAATACTTGCTTTTTCATTGATAAGATTGCGCTGTTTTAAATCATAGTTATCTTGTGCTTTTTGATATCTTTGTTTAACTTGATCTAACTGCTGAATAATGGCAATAATTGAATCATCTTGGATAATTTCCTTTAAACGTTTTTCAATCTCATTAATATTATTTTGTAAATCATGATATTCATCGATTAAACTAGTAGAACCAACCAAAAAATCTATTTGTGATTTATCCAAAATCTTTAGATTCCGATTTATTTCATGATATTGTTTACTTTTGACTTTGATTTCATCTTGAATTTGATTTAATTGTTCTTCAATCATTCCTATTTGAATCTTCAAAGCTTCTAATCCAATATATGGCTGTTGATACACCTTAGGATTAAGCGCTCTAACAGTATAATTATTATAAACCATACAAGTTTTTGTAATTGCTGTTTTATGCATTGGCAGCTGTTCAACTGTATCGACACACTTAACTCGATTTAACAGCATATTAGCATATCTTTTAGCATAACTGTTAAAACTTGTAACAAAATTAGCTAGACTATCTTCTAAAGTATCTTGATATTTATCTAACTTAGCAACATCAACGATCCCAACACCAAAAATCCCATGACTATTTTTATACTGTTCATATATTTGCATTGCTTTTGTAAAATATTCAGGATCAATAATAATATCAAAGCGCTGGGTATTTAAATATCCTTCGATTGCATTACGCCATGATTCATCGGTTATCTCTAAATATTCACAAAGGGGCTTTACATCTATTTTCTTTTGATAATAATTAGCTAACTGTTCTTTTAAAATTTTAATAAGCTCGGTTATTTCTTTACGATAAAAAAAGCGATTACTTGAAAGAAGATTATGTTGATCAACTAATTCATTTTGTTTAGCCTGCATCTTTTTTAAATCCTGCTCTAAAAGAATTTTCTTCTCACTAAAATCTGCTCGTTTACTTACTAAATCATTTTTTATTTCAAAAAGATGTTCATTTAAATATTCACTATCATAATCATTATTATTAATATTATTGATAAAAGTTTCTTTGATTCGAAGTTGTTTTAAAACTGTTGTTTCTTGTTTTAATTTATTAACATAATCGCGATATCTAATTTCAAGCTGTTTTAATTGAGTCTGCTTAGTTTTTAAATTGCTTTCAAGTTCTTTCTTTAAACGATATCCTTCATTATTGTCTAAAATATTTTCTAAACTAAGAACTTCCTTTTGAAGACTTTCACTCTTTTCTTTAGCACTAATCAATAACTGCTCTAAATCTTTAACAACTAATTCACTTTTTAAAACAGCTTTTTCAATCACATCTCTTTGATAATACAAACTATCAAGATAAATATGATCTTTAGCATCCTGATGATTCTTTAGTTGAATAACTATTTTTTGATAATTTTGATAAAAAACATCTATCTTTTCTAAAGCTGCCAATCGATTTTGCTGATCTTTCAAAACATTACCTAAATTACGATATGCTCGTATATTATTACGAAGATCATCAATCTTAACAGGATCTTCATTCAAAAGAAAGTCGAAAATAAAGTTATACACATGATTGATTGGTTTAAAAGCCAATGCTCGTGGAATCAATTCAAAGTATTTTTTTGATACTCCTAAAGCCTGACGAAATAAGCCTGGCACTTTACTTTTTTTATCAGCAAAATTAGCTTGAATCTTTTTACTAGTTAAAAAGCGCCTAAATTCATTACGATTATAAACATGATTTCCTTTAATAAATAAATCATCATCTATTTTTTGATCAATCACTTGAAAAAATAATTCCTTTTTTATATTTGATTTACTTAACTCCAAAACAACCCCTAATAATTGACTCCGTTTTGTCGCTTCATCAAAATATTCCAAAACAATATATGAAACCACATCACCCATTCTTAAATATTCTTTTCCTTCACGCCCTAATTTACCGCGAATATAACCCTCAATATTTCTTTTACCTGAATCATTGGCTGCACTATTAAACTTAGCTTTTCCAGCTGTTAAAATATACTGTAAAGCATCTAGTAATGTTGATTTACCAGTTCCATTTTCACCAGTAATAACTACATTATTTTTAATTTCGATTGTTTGATTATTAAATAAATGCCAATTAATTATCTTCATCTTGACTAGCTTTTTCACTACTATCACCCCGCTTTTGATAATCTAGCAAAATATTATCAATTTGTTCTAATCGTTCAACTGGTAAGACATATGTAATAGTAGGATAAATAATAATAACTGCATTATCATCATCACTATTACCAGTTAAATCTATAATATTATATCTTTTTAAAACCCTAAACACTTCCTTAAGTTCACTTTTATTGATTCGTTTATCAAAAATACCAGTTGCATTAATAGCATCATGAAGCTGTTGTAAAGTAACTGTAATATTATCAAGTAAAGATACTTCCTGCATTTTTTGATAATAAAATCGCCGTAACAATAACAAAATAACTGACTCATTTTTTTTAAAAGAATAGCGATTGTAATTTTGTAAATTATATAAATTTAATACTTTATCAACATTATGATTTTCCAAGACATAATCCATCAAAGCAAAATAACTAGCATAAACCTCAAAATCAGCAATAATTTTATAATAATCATCAAGATCACGGGGCCGACTGGCACAAATATAATTATAACTTAATAGTTTATTAGTTAATCTTGAAAATTCTTCTTTTTTACTATCACTTAAACGAATATATTTATTGTAAAAAGTTGTTGCCCTCTGGTATTTATCCATCTGCTTTCTCCTTTACTCTAAAATCTTTGAAACGATAATTATTAACTATTACTTCATTATCTAATGGTTCAACTTCATATTTTGTCCCATATGTAAAGCCATATAAATAAATTAATACTAAAGTCGCTAAATCTTCATTACTGTTAATTGGCAATGAGGACCCTAAAAAACTTCCCTTCTGTTTTAACAGCATTAAAACCTTATCTTCAATATATTTGTGTGAATAGTTTTTAGATTTTATAATTTGTTTTAGAGCCTTTTCTTTTAAAGTTTCGTCAAGAACTGCTGGCTTTTCTAATTGTGACTTAACCGAACTAGTATAATTACGAGGAACATATAAAGAATCTCTAGATATAAAACTATTTAAATACAAATTTCCCAATTCACTTACATCTTTACCGCTAGCAATTGCTTTAATAATATCATTGATCTTTCCTTCAATATCTTTTTGATTATTTAACAAAAAAGTAATCCGATTAATTGCTGATTCTATAAACCTATTATTTTTACTATCAATTTCCTGCATTATTTCTTCAATATGTTCAAAAGCATTAATAATATAATCCTTTTGATTCAACAGCAGCTCTAAAGCCTCCTGGTATCCAAGATCCTTACGTTCCATAATATTACGAACAATTATATCAAGATACTTTTCATTACTAATAATATTTTCAATGTTATTAATAATTCGCTGGCGATACTTGGAAGGATTATCGTAAGTAGTAAGATTATAATAAGCTCGATCAACTATTTTAGTTTGATAATCTTGTAACAATGAGCTTAACAACGCCTCTAAATCATCTTTAATTCCTTCGTCTAATAAATTTTGAATATATTTCTTTATATTAGAATTCAAATTTTTTAATTTATTGGCTAGATCTTTAGTATTTTCATATCCCGTTTCAAAAACCAAATCTCCACGATTAACATCAAAAGTATTGAATGACATAAAAATATTATAAATCAAACCAGAATATTCCCCATTATCACTACCGCCATCAAGACTGAATAAATTTTCTAAAACCCTAATACTATAATCTTCAAAAGTGATAAATATATCATAATTTTCACCAGTTTCTTCGTTAACCCATCCACATTCCTTTAACCTTTTTAAAATATATAAAGCTTTATCACGAGAATTGTTCAAATCCTCATCGCTTTTTAAAAAGGTAACATGATTTTCAAAATAATCCTGAAAAATCAATAAAACTTGTTCTTTAGTAGATGAAAAAGATAAATCACTTTTAAACGAATGATAAACTAAATATAAACAATCAGAGATTATCCGCTTATTATCTCCAATAAAAATATTAAAAAAATTATTAGGTAAGATATCAAAAATATTATACATTATCTCTATCCTTTCAACAAAAGTACCCTTATTATAACACATAATTTAAATTTCAGTAAAAAAGATATGAAATAATATCAACTGTTTACAAATCTTTTAAAAACAAATTTATCCAATCTTTAAAATAAAAAGTTTTTACACACAGCACCAATTATCAAAATTGATGCTTACTTCTATTAATCTTAATAATCCATATTACAATTAGACAAAGCTGCAATACCATCAATATGATACACATTTTTTACTGCATAATTATACTATTTCCATTCGATATTCTATTAAATAACCGCTAATTAACAGTTATCATGCTGAATTCATATATTAAAATTATTTTGTCTTTTAGATTGCAGTATTTATTTAATACGCCTAATTACTAATTTAATGTTTTTAAGTCCTGATTTTATTATTGCCTTCTCTATTTTGTATTTTACAATATAAAACTAGTAAGTCACCAATCATGCTCTTAAAAGATTTTATTTCAACTATATGATATGTTCATTATGAAAACAGGTAAAAACTATAATAGTTTTTACCTGTTAATAATTTAACCAACATATATTGTTATAAATTTACAATGAGAAATCGGTTTGATCTTGATAATATTATTTTCAAAATCAATTTTTTCAATTTTTTCTTCTTTTAAATTAGTATAATAAGCTTCTTTAATATTGAATTTAAAAGATATTCTATCACTTACATCTAAATGATCTTTACCATTAAATAAACGAATTATGTATCCTTTATCATCTTCACTTTTTTTAATTGCACTTACTACAAGCTTATTTTCTGTTTCAAATAATGAAATTGACGAAGATAATGTTTGTTCAACATCTTCTTGAGCAAAAATCAGTCTTCCATTTAAGAAATCTGCATATTCATAAACTTCAATTGGAGTATTGTATCCTTTTGCTAATATATCTATATCCGCATCATTAATATTTGAAGAAAAAGTAGTAAACCCAAGACTAAAGTCCATTTCCTTTAATAATTGGGCTGCCGGTGTGGCGATAATTCGTTCTCCTGATGCTCTTCCAGGACGATAAACTAAATTTTCTTTACCCATAAAACCATATGTTCTAAATAATGTTAATCTAATTTGATTTCCTTTTTCCCCAATAATTTCATATTCACGAACACCTTGAGGAATAAGCGCAATTCCTCTATTTTCATTAGCAAGACTTACATAACTTTGAGTTGGCTCAATTGAAATTGGTGGTTCCTGCCATGAAGACTGATCATTAGCCCAATTTGCTAATTCAATAATTTTAGGTTTTTCAATTTTTTCTTTATTACCTAAACCTTCAAGATACAATTCCATTTCTTTTGTATATTCATTTGGTCGTTTAATTGATCCAAACTGTTGATCAGCGTAATTAAATTTAGTTGCTAAAGCACTATCAAAAAGAATACATAAACGATGTGATAATCCCTGGTTATCAACATGAATATTCAAATCAATTACTTTAGAGCCTTTCCTTAATACTACTTCTAAAGTTACTGGTAATTTAACACTTATATGCTGATTAGCACGTTCTTGTAAATTAGCCGGGATAAGCATTTCATAATTAATCGTTGTTTTTTGATATAGACTAGAGCCAGACATCTGATAATCAAATTTACCACTGGTAGAAAATATTTCTAAATCCTGACGTGGAGGTGAATAATTGAAACTATCTCCATCATCACCATTTTCTACTAAAACTGCTTGATTTTGATAATGAAAATCAGCTATTTTATCATAGATATCTAAACTCCCTTTTTCATTGACTTTAATTTGATAATATTCATTTTCCATAATATCTATTTTTTGAATATCATCATTAGAACAATCATCTAAATCAATTGTATATTGAACATACCCTAAAGCTGGCACATTACTTGCTTCAATAGCAATTTTAGCCTGATAAACTTTAGCTGGTAAATAACTTTTTTTACTTGGATTTAATCTAATAGTTTGTGATAAAACATAGTCGGTTAAATCTCTTTGTTCAATAATTGTATATTTAACTAAATTACCAAAATTATCTTTAATTGCAAATTTGTCACCTGGTAAATAGGTTTCAAATACGATCGTATCATTACGTTTTTTAGGTAAAGTATTAAATAATGTAAGTGTAATTGCATTATTTGTTTCGTTTTTGATTTTGGTTGCCATTAAACGTGAATGTAATTCTACTAAATTAACAGCAATGTCTCGAGCCTGTTTATAACGCATATAAACATCTTCATTTGCTGTATCTGAAATACAGGAACCAATTGAATCGTGCGCTGCATTTTCAAATAACAATTTCCAAATTTCATCAACAGCAGCATGTGGATAATCGTTCCCTAAATGATATGATAATGTTAAGATTGGTTCTAAGATATTTGTTACATAGTTTTGTACTTGAGTATTTAAAACCTTTAAATCACTACGTGATGAAAAAATTGATTTATGAATTCGCATATGTTTAGCAATCACAAGTTCACCGCTTACTTCTTCTAAATCAGGATTTTCATTTTTTACATCCTTAATATAATCTTCGACACAACTAATTACATATTCATTATTAGGATCTTTTTTGTTTCTTTCATCAATTAAATCAGGCAAATTTTTACGAATCGGAGCTTGATCAAAACCATTAGGAAAATAAATATGTTTGGTAGCACTTCTACTTCCAGCTTTTTCAAAACATTCCTTTTGCCAAAACTCCTCGCTATCTTCATTATCTTCAGGAATATTACCACCAATATAATAACCAAACGGAATTTGTGTTGCAAAAACTACACTTCCATCATCACCACGCCAATTATAATCAGTATGTTTAACCATGTCATCACTTACTCCACGCCAAAATAATGTATCCTCAATACCAAATTGACGATAAATCTGAGGCATATTTCCGGCTTGTCCAAATGAATCAGGAACATATCCAACATTCATATAACCGCCAAAAGTTTCACAGCGTTTCATTCCATAATACATATTTCTCACAATACTTTCACCTGAAATTACCAGCTGATCACTTTGAGTATACCATGGACCAATGATTAACTTTTTAGCCTTAACCAATCTTTCAATTCTTTTTTTATCTTGAGGCATCCATTTAATATAATCATCTAATAATGATCCTTGAGCATCAAGCATAAAATATTTAAAATCTTTATTTGTCTCTAAAGTATCTAAAACATCTTTTAAATCTTTCATCAAATATACTTTTGATCTCGATGTTGTAAAATACCATTCACGATCCCAATGTGAATGTGGGATTACATGCACTTTTCTTTTCATATTAACTCCTTTATAACAATAGGAAGATTTTCATCTTCCTATTAAATTTCTATTTCTATTTCAATATCATCTTCAGATAATTCATCTACTTTTTCACTACTATCATTAAAATCAACTACCATTGGTGCAACAACAGCAATAAACAATGCTCCGGCAATAATTCCTACAAGATATGCCCAACCACCAGTAATTGATACAAATCCATACATTCCACCTACTGGAGGAATATTGGCAGTTGCTCCAAGTAAGCAGGCAATTCCAGCTCCGATAGCTCCACCAATCATATTGATTGGTACTAAACGACTAGCTTTTACAAGGGTAAAAGGAATAGCTCCTTCAGTAATCCCTATAAATCCCATTACCCAGTTACCTTTACCAGCTTCTTGAAAACTTGGTGAAAAACGTTTTTTCTTAATTACAGTAGCAATTGCATAAGCTAATGGTGGGATACAAATTGCACAGTTAATATAAACATTTGGTTGGTAAATTCCTTCTGTCATTAAAACATTTCCAGCCATCCATGCTGATTTATTAATTGGTCCACCCATATCCGAAGCAATCATTGCCCCTAAAATTAAAGATAAAACTAACTGACTTGTTCCACTGCTGCACATATCTCTTAACCATGATACTAATGAATCATTGATATAAGCTAACGGCTGTGCTAATACAACTCCCATAATAATTGCAACTGCACCTGTTGCTAAAAAGGGTGTAATAACTAATGGCATCATTTGCTGCATTGAATCTGGTAAATGTATATGTTCTTTACACCATTTAACCACATATCCAGCAATAAAAGCAGCAACTACAGCTCCTAAAAAACCAGCTTTGGTATTGCTTGCAAGCGCTCCACCAATCAAACCTGCTCCAATTGCTGGCTTATCACCAATTGAAAAAGCAATAAAACCACCTAAAACAGTATTAACTAAACCAATTCCAGTCCATCCAACTTGTTCTAATAAATATAAAATATGTAATAATCCATCTTTGTCAGCATAAACATCTAAACTATTGATCCCCATTGCAACACCAATTAACTTTGGAATTGCAACAACTAATGATGCTCCAATAATCAATGGCAGCATATAGCCAATTCCAGTCATTAAATGACCTTTAGCATCTTTAAAAAACTTCTTCATCTTTTTTACCTCTCTTTTTATTTGTGTTATAATGAGAGTGCACACTACTCATTATGGTCTTGTGTAAGCAGTTTAACTCCGCCAAGTTAAATTGCTTTTATTTTTTTTCAATTGCTTTAACACATTTTTTTATCACCGCTTCTGGGGCTTTAATACATGTTGTAATATCAACACGAATAACTGGTTTCCCTTCAAAACGTTCCATTCCTATAATTTTTTGATCTGAAGCTATGATTACAAAATCACATTTCTTAGCTTCCTCATCGCTAATTGTGT
>JAETPY010000021.1 GCA_021770925.1 Erysipelotrichaceae bacterium
CCGGTTTCTCCAACTAACATTCCTTTAACAAAATATGTAAAGTTATCAACTTTGACAATACCTTGACCATCATGTGTTAAATCAACACATTCACCATAAAAATAATCATTTTTTTTCATTTCTTCCTCCTAAAAAGACGAGCCTAGCTCGTCTATTGGGTTCCCTCTTTCTTTAAGGCTCGATTAGTAGCACTTTCATCAATTATATTAGCACCTGTAAAACTAATTTCATCACTACTTGGATGCTTTGTTCCAAAAATAGGAAAATTAGTGTCACCATTGCTAGTTAATACAAATTCAACATTATATTGACCGCGTCCATTAGCAGTTCCTAATAATTCACTATAAGCACTACCTTCACTTTTTGGTTGACCTAAGGCATCATCTAATGTATGTAGTGCATTAGTTGCTAATTGTTTAGCATTATCAGAAGTAATATTGTCAACAAAATTCATCGAAATCTTAATAATACGACAATCCACCTCAATATCAATGCTATTAATATTTGCATCAGCTTTAATATTGTCTTTAACACTAGTAAATTTATCTTCATCTATAGATATTAATGAAGCACAACGGTCACCATAAACAGGCCCATCATTTCCTCCAGCCACAAATACATATACAATGAAAATAATTATAATTAAAAACAGTAAAAGTAAAGCAATCCACCGCTTCTTTATTCTTCTTTTCTTTTTACCTTTACCCATTGATTTTTCCTCATTATTCCTATCAATAGAATTAGCCACAGGTTTTTCTTCTATATTATTAATTGGCTCTTCTTTTGTTTTTAATGGTTGTAAGTCTTCTTCAAACTCATCATCAAATCTAAATCTTTTTTGAGACATATTCATATCCTCCTTCAACCATTGTACCAAATATATGGATATTTGTACATTAAGAAATTCTTTTCTTCAATAACTCAATTAACAGCTTGCTTGTAAGACCCGGATTAGCCTGTCCTCCTGTCTTTTTCATAATTTGTCCTACTAAGAATCCTACAGCTCGATCTTTACCATTACTATAATCTTCAATCGATTGTGGATTAGCATCTAAAACTTCATTAATAATTTTTGTCAACTCCTCAGGTGAAGATATTTGTTTCATCTTATTTTCTTCAATAATAACTTCTGGATCCTTGCCTTCAGTCATCAATATTTCAAATACCTTTTTACCTTGTTTACTAGAAATAGTACCATCCTGAATAAAATTGATCATTTTTGCTAAATATTCTGGTGTTAACAAAGTACTGTCAATAACTAAATTATTTTTATTCAAATATGCCTGTACTTCACCTAATAACCAGTTGCAGGCAATCTTATAATGACTTGTATATTTTACGATTGTATCAAAGAAATCAGACATTTCCTTAGTTTGTACCAAAATCAAAGCATCAGTTTTAGGAATCTTATATTCACTAATATAACGATTGACTCTTGATTCTGGCATTTCAGGAATCTTTGAAATAATTTCTTCGACCCATTGATGATCTAAACGAATTGGTAAAATATTTGGTTCTGGATAATATTTATAATCTACTGCATCACCTTTAGCTCGCATAACAACTGTTTCTTTTTTATCTTCATCATAACGTCTAGTTTCTTGTAAAACTTCGCCACCACTAATTAATACTTTTTCTTGACGTGCTACTTCAAATTCAATTGCTTTTTGAACATTTGAAATGGAATTAAGATTTTTAATTTCTGTCCTTGTTCCAAATTTATCACTGCCAAATGGACGAATCGAAACATTAACATCACAGCGCATTGAACCTTCTTCCATTTTAGCATCACTTACATCAGTAAATAATAAAATTTGTCTTAATTTCTCTAAATATGCAGCAGCGGCTGCTCCGCTTCTAATTGTTGGTTTTGTAACTATTTCAATTAATGGGATTCCAGCACGATTATAATCAATTAATGAGTAATCATCAAAATGAAATTGTTTAGCCGTATCTTCTTCCATATGCAGTCTTTCAATTTCAATAATTTGTTTTTGACCATCTACTTCTATACCCATTGTTCCATTACGACCAATCGGATGACGGTCTTGAGTAATTTGAAAACCTTTTGGTAAATCTGAGTAATAATAGTTTTTTCGATCAAAGCATACTAATTCATCAATTTCCATATTTAAAGCACTACATACTCTAATTGCAAATTCAACACCCGCTTTATTTAAAACCGGCATTGCTCCAGTCATCCCCATATCAACAATATTGACCTTCGTATTTGGAGCTTCACCAAATGTAACTGGGGCTCCTGAAAACATCTTTGATTTTGTTTTAAGTTCACAGTGAACTTCTAATCCAATAACTGTTTCAAAATTCATCTTTTCTACCCCTTTCTTGAATATTGATCAGCAAAGCCCAAAGCCTGCTCTAAAGCATAAGCAACATTAAAAACGGTTTGTTCTTCAAATAAACGTCCCATTAAATTAACTGCAATTGGCATTTTTTCACTAAATCCTGAAGGCAATGATAAACTAGGTGTTCCTGCAAAATTACCTAAAGCTAAATGATTTTCTAAAATAATATATTCATCTGATAAACGATCATCAACTGCTTCATCAACCTTAGGAGCAATGCTGCCACCATTTGGTGTTAAAATAATATCATAATCTTTATATATTTTATTTAACTCTTCAACAATCAAACGTCTTACTCGCTGGGCCTTTCTAAACATTCTTTCTTGATTTTCAGTCGCTAAAGCAAGATTTCCTAAAATGAAACGACGTTTAATATGAGCCCCAAAACCATCAGTACGTGAATTGATCATTACTTCATCTGTAGAACTACCAGTTTGACGATCACCATATTTAATTCCATCTAAACATGAATGATTACTAGTAGCCTCACTATTAGCAATGATTGTATAAGCTGGTAAAACTGCTTTAGCTAAATGCAAAGGAATCTCTACCTCTTCAACTATTGCTCCTAATTGTTTAAATGTTTCAATGACATAATTAAAATTATTTTTAATATCCTCGTTTCTAATTTCATTACTTACTGTTTTTAAAACAGCAATTTTTATTCCTTTAATATTACTATTCAAATTTTGTAAGTAGTGTGGTACTGGTCGTGTACTTGAAGTCATATCATGTTTATCATGTCCTGCTAAAGCCTCAGTAACAATCGCCATATCTCGAACATTACGAGTAAAAGCTCCAACATGATCTAAGCTTGAAGCGTAAGGAATAACTCCAAAACGTGAGATTCTTCCCCACGTTGGCTTAAATCCTACAATTCCACAAAAACCTGCTGGTTTACGAATCGAATCTCCAGTATCACTTCCAAGAGCAAAAGGTACAAGACCACTACCAACTAATGCAGCACTTCCGCCTGATGATCCCCCTGCAATACGACTTGAATCCCATGGATTATATACTGGTCCAGTCAATGCTGATTTATTAGTTCCTCCCATTGCTAATTCATCCATACTTGCTTTACCAATCAAACTAATTCCTTGATTATATAATTTTTCAACTACTGTTGCATTATAAACAGGAACATAGTCTTCTAACATTTTACTGGAAGCTGTTGTTTTAATTCCTTTAGTATTGTAGTTATCTTTAAATACAGCTGGTATCCCTTTTAACATTTCATTTTCTTTTACTTCAATATTTTTAATATTTTCTAATGCTTCTTTTTTAGTAATCGTTACAAAAGCATTTAAACGTTTTTGCTGAAAATCAACTTCATTAAATAACTCTTCATAATATTTATTTAAATCAATTTCTTGATTAACAATTAAATTATGTAATTGTTCTATTGAATATACTTTCATTATCCCACCACCTTTGGTACCTTGATCTGATTATCTTGAACACTCTTAGCATTACTTAAAGCATCTTCTAAGCTTATAATATCAACCGGCTCATCCTCACGTAAAAAACTTGTTTCAATTTCATAAGGATAAGCTAAAGGTTCAATCCCTTCAGTATCAATTTCTTCTAATACTGCCACGTGATTCATAAAAACATCATACTCATCAACCAGCTCTGCCATTTCGGCATCACTAATATTAAACATCGTTTTTAAACCTAATTTTTTTAACATTTCTTCTTTACTTTCCATAACATTCTCCTAATACAATAAACTGCTTTTAGCCTTTTCACCTTTATCTTTAATAATAATAGCCTCTAATTTATCCTGCGAATATACTAACACTTTCACATCAAAACCAGTAAATTGATTATCTATTTCATCAGCTGCTAAAGATACAAGATAAATTAATTCTTCATAAGTTTTCACATTAATATTTAAGTTAATATTCATTGACTGAATTACACTATCTTTATAGCGGCCATAGCCTATTACCCCAACTGCTTCAGTAGCTGCTTTTTTCATATTGCTTTTAAAGATTTCAAATTGTGATGATGTTTCTTCATCAGCTGCAGTAGCTTCTTCACTTGTAAACATATAAATATGATAATCTAAAGTTTCAATATTTCCTACACTGCCATCACAATAACTTTTTAAAATATAACGTCCATTGATATCACTTTCATTCGTATTGGTTGCATAATATACACAAATATTTGCAGGTATATCCTTTAATTCCTTTTTTGTTTGAAGATATTCATACAATTTATTAATTGACTGTCGTCCAAATTCTACAACCGTACCATCATCCATAGAAGTAGTTAAACGTGAATTATCTTCTTTACGCGGATCAAGCACGATCGCTAGAGATAAACCCTTCAATTCATATTTATCCCCTTCCTTTTGATAATAATCCTGCTCATGAACCGTAGAGACCATAATTGGATTTTCTATTCCGCCCACTGTTTGACCTCTTTGAACCTGCAAAGTGTGTGGATATTCATCAGGATTACTAGAACGTCTCAATAATTTATTCATATCTTCTGTTTTTAAATATTGTCCTTCTGACATATAATAATTATCAGTTGAAAAATGGGCAGTTGATATTATTTGCAATTCCCTTCCAATTGTTTGAAAATCACTAGTTTGACCAAATGAATTATAATAATTATCACGATTCAAATTTATATTAAAATTAACTACCCGATAAAATGAATCATCTAAACTATCAACAGTAGATACATCATTAGCAGTCTGACTCTCAACTGTTTCTTTTGCATCATGACACCCTGTAAGTAATAAAACAGCAATTAATAAAACAGCAATTTTTTTCATCTTATGGTTCCTCCTTATACTAGAGCATTATAACATTATTTTATCTACTTAACCATCTCTAATAAAGTTTCTTCATTAATAACATCAATTCCCAAAGTTTGAGCTTTTGTTAGTTTACTTCCAGCATTTTCACCTGCTACTAAATAATTTGTTTTTTTAGAAACTGATCCTGAAACCTTACCACCATGTTTTTCGATTAATTCACTAGCTTGTTTTCTCGACAAAGTAGGTAAAGTCCCTGTCACTACAAATGTCATATCAGTAAAACGATCATCACTACCTGCTTCCTCTATTATCTCCATATTTACACCATAATCTTTAAGTTTATTGATCATTTCACGATTTTCAGGGTTTTTAAAGTATTTAATAATAGCTGTAGCACTAATATCGCCAATATCATTGACTTCAATTAATTGAGCGTAACTAGCATCCATGAGATTATCAATACTTTTAAATTTTCTCATTAAACTCTTAGCTGCAGACTTTCCCACATTACTAATTCCTAAACTTGTAAGCAGTTTACTTGCGTCATTAGTTTTGCTGCCTTCTATTGCATTCAATAAATTATCAGTACTTTTAACTAATCCAATAATTTTTTTATCTAATAACTCCTGGCGTTTATCAATTAAACCATAAATATCGCTTAAATCTTTTAAATACCCATGATTAACTAAAGTTTCTACATATGCAAAACCAAAGCCCTTAATATCCATAGCATCACGCCCAACAAAATTAACGATATTTCTAACCAGCTTGCTTGGACAGCTGTGATTAGTACATTTAATATCAGCATTATCACCAATTCGCATAGCTGGAGCTCCACACACAGGACATTTATCACCAATAACATAAGGAACACTATCAACTGGTCTTTTTTCTTTAACAACGCGTCGGACTTTAGGGATGATTTCCCCTGATTTATATACAACGATCGTATCTCCAATACGAATATCTAAATCATCAATAAAATCCTGATTATGTAAAGTTGCTCTTGAAACAGTTGTTCCACATAAACGAATTGGTTCAAAGACAGCAGTTGGTGTAATTCTGCCTGTTCGTCCAACCGAAAGTTCAATCTCTAATAACTTAGTTTCTTTTTCTTCAGGAGGATATTTATAAGCGATTGCCCATCGTGGTACCTTTGCTGTATTACCTAATTTCCTGCGGTCTGCAAAACTATCTATCTTCACTACAGCTCCATCAATATCATAATCTAATTTATCACGATTTTCTCCAATCGCCACAATTGCCCGCCATACTTCATCAGCAGTTTTACATATTTTATAATCTTCGATTATTTTAATACCCTGCTTTTTTAAAAATTCATAACCTTCACTATGACTAGCAAATTCCCTGCCTCGGACATCCTGGATATTAAAAACAAACATCGATAAATTTCTTTCCTTAGTAATTTTACTATCTAGCTGCCGCAATGTTCCAGCAGCACAATTTCTAGGATTTGCAAAAAGCTTTTTTCCCTGAATTTCCTGGATTTCATTGACTTTATCAAAGGCATCATTAGTCATATAAACTTCGCCACGAACTTCTAAATACTCAAGTGGATCCTTTAAAGTCTTCTTTACATCTTTAATCACTTTTGCATTAACTGTAACATCTTCACCTTGGAGAATTCCATCACCTCGTGTTATTGCAACATCCAGTTTACCATTAACATATCGTAATGCTAATGATAAACCATCAATCTTATATTCGACCACAAAAGTTGGATCATCAAGCTGTTCCTGCATATCATTTACAAATTGTTCAACCTCTTCTTTTGAAAAAACATCCTGCAAAGACAGCATTGGAACATTATGTCTTACAAGCACCCCAGCTTCTCGTTTAGCCGTACCTCCGACTTTTTGAGTAGGTGAATCACTTGTTACATATTCAGGATGCTTTTTTTCTAATGCTTTTAACTCTTGCATCATCATATCATAATCATAATCACTTATTTCTGGATCATCTTGATTATAATAACGATCATTATGATATAAAATTATCTGTTTTAATTCATTATATCTATTTAAATCACTCATTTTTTCACTCCTAATCCACAATATTATACCAAAATCAAATTAACTATAAAACAAAAATGTGTATTTTACACATTTTAATTCAAATTATAATTTTAAACTCATATAAATTTCATTCTTCATAAAACTGCTCTTTGTTAAGAAATTTATATTGTCTTTTAATAATTTCAAAAGTTTCTATATAACTTTTTTCTATCAACAATAATCTCTTATATTTAATATACAACAAAAAAGATCTAAGACATTCTCAAATCTTTCTTCATATTTGTTTTGATTAACATTAAGCTGTTTTATAAATAAGATTAACTATAATATTATCCATTATCACTAGTTAATTTTTCTCTCACTTAATCTTTCCTTAATTCTATTAATATTTAACACCAGGTAATTCAAAATTTATCTTTACAGATTATCCTGCTGCTTTCTTTAACGAACAATAAAAAGCACTCATATGAGTGCTAGTTTGACAGCTTCTTTAAAGCTTTATGACCTGCCATTAAGGTTTTTAAACCTGCTGGTAATTCAAAAGCAATATCTAGGGTATTACCATTAACTTTGACAACAACCCCTTTACCAAAAGTATCATGAACAACAAAATCACCAGCAGTCCAATCTTTAACCTGATTATTACCCACTAACTCTGCTTTATCAAGAGATGTATTTATATAATTAGCAGTTTTAAAGCGAGGCCTTACCCCAATATGCTTAATTCCCTCTTTACCAACTTCATCAATAAAACGACTTGCAATTTTAGGGGAATCAGTAACAAAACTAAAACCTTCACTATCAGTTAAAAACAATTGTTTTTTTGCTCTGGTAAAAGCAACATATGCTAATCTTCGTTCTTCTTCCAAACCTTCATCAGATTCACTTATAGATCTAAAACTTGGAAATATTCCCTCTGATAAGCCCAAAACAAAAACATAATCAAACTCCAAACCTTTAGCCATATGAATTGTCATTAAACTTACATATTGTTCATCATCGATATTATCATTATCTGTATATAATGAAATCTCCTGTAAATAATTTTCAATTGTCGCTAAATCAGGATTTTGATTCTCGAATTCATAGATTGAACGCTGCAATTCATGAATATTATCAATTCTGTTTTCTTCAAGATCCTTTTTTAACATATCAATATAACCTACATCATTCATTAATTTCTCAAACATTTCATGTATTGGTAAATCAGAGCGTTTAGCTGCTTCAATTGCATTGACTAAAATTTTGACTTCTTTTTTAGCTTTAGAAGATAGTTTAATTTGATCACTAAATAAAGTTAAAGCTTCATATAGACTAACTTGATTATTCAAAGCAGTTAATTGAATATTTTCTAATGTCTTTTTACCAATTCCACGGCTAGGAACATTAATAATTCGCTCAAATGCTAAATCTTCATCATTACAAACTAATTGTAAATAACTTAAAGCATCCTTTACTTCCTTACGATTAAAGAATTTAAGTCCCCCAAAGATTCGATAATCAATTCCATGAGAAATCAAATTTTGTTCAATTACTCTTGACAAATAATTAGCACGGTATAATATTGCAAAATTACGATAATTAACACCCTCAACATCATTAATGATTTTTTCTATTTGATCACAAATATAATCAGCTTCTTCCTGCTCACTTCTACCTGTATAATGAATCACTTCAGAACCACCAGTAGCTTCTGTATACAGATCTTTTTCTAAACGATTATGATTTTTACGAATTAAACAGTTAGAAATATTTAAAATATTTCCTGTTGAACGATAATTTTGATCCAAGATAACAGTTTTACATGGTTTAAAGTCTTTATCAAAATCTAAAATATAATTAACATCTGCTCCTCTAAACGAATAAATTGTTTGGTCAGGATCCCCAACCACACATGTAACTGCTTTTTTCGCCATTAGTTTAACTAAGCGATATTCAATATTACCAACATCTTGAAACTCATCAACATGGATATATTGAAAACGATGCTGCCATTTCTCTAATACATCAGGATAATTTTCGAAAATATAAACTGTTTTTAATAACAAATCATCAAAATCAAGCATAAAATGATTTTCTTGATACTCTATGTACTCCTTGTATACTTTAGCTTTTTTTATTTCTCCTTGGAATTGTCCAGCCAATTCCAAAGCCCGCTGAAAACTTATATTGGCCATCTTATAATTAGAAATCGAAGCAATCATACTTTTAATACTAATCGTTTTTGCATCAATATCTAGATTATTATAGATTTTTTTAATCAAGGCTTTTTGATCTTCTTCATCCATAATCATAAAATTACTAGGATAATTTATAACATTAATATGTTGTCTTAAAATTCGCACACATAATGAATGAATCGTACATATCAAGGAACCTAAAGCATGCGGTCCTAATAAATCACTAACTCTTTCTTTCATTTCATTTGCGGCTTTATTTGTAAAAGTAATTGCCAGGATCTTTCGTGGATCAACTCCAATTTCATCGATTAAATATGCAATTCGATAAGTAACGACACGTGTCTTGCCAGAACCAGCACCAGCAATTATTCTTAAATGACTATCAAGATAAGTAGCTGCTTCCTTTTGATTTTTATTTAACAATTTATCTAAATCCATATCATCACCACCACCGTTTTATTATAGCTTATATCTTTTATAAAAGATACTATTTAAAAATATTTTTAATAATTGAAAACTTGAGGTAGAAGTTACCTCAAGTGCAATCAATATCTTATCTTAAAATTTATGTGATCGACCAACTATATCATTAATATTACGAATTTTCAATTGATCAAGCAGTGGTTCTAAATCTTCAATGATTTTTTTACATGCATATGGATCAATTAAATTCTGGCACCCAACTGCAACTGCACTAGCGCCAGCTGACATCATTTCAACAACATCACGAGCACTTTGAATCCCGCCCATTCCAATTACCGGAATATTAACAGCCTGGCTTACTTGATACACCATCCTTAAAGCCACTGGAAATACTGCTGGTCCGGAATATCCTCCAGTTTTATTAGCGATAACTGGTTTGCCTGTTTTTAAATCAAATCGCATTCCTACAAGTGTATTGATCATAGTAATACCATCAGCTCCTGCTGCTTCTACAGCTTTAGCCATTTCCACAATATCAGTTACATTTGGTGATAATTTAACATATACTGGTACTTTAGACACTTCTTTAACACGACGGGTTAAATCAGATGCCATTTCTGGATTAGTTCCAAATTGAATTCCACCACTATGAACATTTGGACAAGAGATGTTTAATTCTAATGCCCCTACCATATTATGTGTTGATAAGCGCTTTGCTGTTTCTACATAATCTTCTGGAGCACTCCCGCCAATATTGGCAATAACTTTATCAGTATATAATGGTCTTAATTTTTCTAATTCCTCATTCATTACAGCTTCAACGCCAGGATTTTGAAGTCCAATAGCATTAAGCATTCCGCTTGGCCCTTCAGCAATTCGAGGCAATGGATTTCCATAACGAGGTTCCAGTGTTGTTCCCTTTAACATCATTGATCCTAAAATATTTAAATCATAGAATTTTGCAAACTCATAACCAAATCCAAATGTCCCGCTAGCAGGAATAACTGGATTCTTCATTTCCAGCCCTGGTAATGATACTTTTAAATTAGTCATTTACAATCACCTCATTGCTTTCTAAAATTGGTCCTTCAACACAAATACGTTTATATGGTTTGGTTTTAACTTTACATGAACATCCCATGCAGGCACCAAAACCACATCCCATTCGAGCTTCAAATGATAATTGCCCATTTTCAGGATAATTTATGACTAAAGCATCTAACATTGGTTCAGGTCCACAAGTATAATAATTAACAAAAGTTAACATTTCATTTTTAATTACATCTATAACTGTTCCTTTAGTTCCCAAACTGCCATCCATGGTAGCAACATAGACTTTAGAAAACTCAGCAAACTTTTCTTGATAAAAAACATCTTTAGCACTATTAAAGCCTAAAACAGTAGTAACTTCAATTCCTTTAGCTTTTAACTTTTTACCTAGATTATATAAAGGCGGTGTTCCTAATCCCCCGCCTATAAGTAAGGCTTTCCCCTCTTTAACTGTAAATCCATTTCCTAAACCTATTAAACAATCTAAGACACTTCCAATTTCTTTATTCTTTAAGATCTCCGTACCTTCACCAACAACTTTAAAAACAATGACAATATGATTTTCATCGTAATCACTAATTGACATCGGTCTTCTTAAATAGGGCTGTAAACTGTCATTGATCTTGATATTAATAAACTGTCCACTAGCTGTAATATATTTAGCTCCCTCACCTTCTAAAACCATCTCATATACATCATCAGCAATATTTTTAATACTAATAATTTTCATCATTCCTTGTAAATTAGCCATAATACCTCCTAAATTTTAGTAACTACACCATCTAAAACATGATATTTTAATACTCCATAACATTTTGTATTCAAAAATGGTGTATTAACTGCTTTAGATTTAATATTATTTTTAGTTATCATATATTCTTCATCAAGATCAAAAACAGCGAAATTAGCTTTATAACCAATCTCTAAATCATGATCGATTCCAATCACTTTAGCAGGATTTAGCGACATACAAGACAATACTTTTTCTAAAGGAATAAGACCTTTTTTTACAATATATGTATACATCAAACTAAATGCATGCTGATTACCAATTATTCCAAAGGGTGCTTTATCAATTGGCCTGTTTTTTTCTTCAATCGCATGTGGTGCATGATCAGTTGATATTACCGTTACACTGCCATCATTAATTCCAGCAATTAAAGCCTCTAGATCTTCTTTACTTCTTAGCGGTGGATTCATTTTATAATTAGGATTCATATCCTTAATATTATCATCAGTTAAAATCAAGTGATGTGGACATGCTTCTCCACTAACAAAAGCATTTGTTTTGCGGGCCTCTTTTAAAGCTGCAACTGTCTCTTTAGTAGAGATATGGCAAATATGATAACGATTGCCAATTTCATTAGCTAACTTTAAATCCCGAATTGCATGATTATACTCAGAAGCATTATTGATTCCTACTAAATCATGATCCTTAGCATATTTTCCTTCATTAATACACGCTCCAGGTTTTAACTCTCCCTCATCTTCACAATGTGCCACAATAATTGAATTATTAACTTTAGCTGCTTTCATAGCTGCTTCCATCATCTCTTTAGACTGGACACCTTTTCCATCGTCTGAAAAACCAGCAACAATTACTTCTTTACTATTAGCATTAAAATCTACTAATTCTTGTCCTTTTAAACCTTTAGTGATCGCACTATATGTATAAGTATGTATTTTCGCATCTTTTTTTACACGGCTTTCAAAATCCTTGATTGTTTCCACATTATCCATACAAGGAATTGTATTAGCCATTGCTACCAAATGCGTATATCCACCATATTTTGCTGAATTAGTACCTGTCGCAATCGTTTCCTTATATTCAAATCCAGGCTCTCTTAAATGAACATGAATATCAACAAATCCTGGAGTTAACAGGTTACCATTCAAATCAATAATTTCCTCAGCCTGATCAATATTTTCTTTTATATCAACGATTTTATCATTTTCAATTAAAACATCTAAACTTTGTAATTTACCATGATAAAAAACATTACCATTTTTAAATAATATTTTAGTCATTACCTAACACCCGATTCAATAATGCCATTCTTACAAAGACTCCATTAGCCATTTGTTTAAAAATACGACTTTGTTTACATTCAACGATCTCATCAGCAATTTCAACATTACGATTAAATGGTGCTGGATGCATTATAATTGCCCTTTCTTTCATTTTATTAACTCTTTCCTGATTTAATCCATACAATTCATGATATTGATCAGTAGTTAATTTCATTAAGCTATGATGGCGCTCATGTTGAACCCTAAGTAACATAACAATATCAACTTCTGGTAAAATTTCATCAAAATCAACATAATTATATCCAGGTTCTTCAAATTCACGAGGACCACTCGTATAAACTTCCATCCCTAAACGTTTCATGATTTCATAATTACTATGAGCTACTCTTGAGTGGATGATATCTCCAACAATCACGATTTTCAAACCTTCAAAATGTCCAAATTCTTCACGAATTGTCATTAAATCTAATAAAGACTGACTAGGGTGATTTCCGGTTCCATCACCACCACTAACAATAGGAATCGTAATTCGATCAACTAAATCTTCGTAATAATTTTCTTTAGGGTGTCTAATAACAACCGCATCACAGCCAATTGATTCAAAAAACTTTACTGTATCATATAAAGTTTCTCCTTTTTGGACACTTGAATTAGAAGTTTCAAAATTTTGAGTTCGACAACCTAAATTATAAGCCGCTTTATCAAAGCTGTAATGAGTTCTTGTTGACGGTTCAAAAAATAAATTAGCTACTACTTTTTTTCCATTATAATCTACTTTTTTTCCATTTTTAAATTCTTCTGCTTCATCTAAAATTAAATTAATATCTGCTGTTGAAAAATCCTTTAATGTAAATATATTCATTGTTTTCCTCCATAAAAAATACCTCTAACGAGGTATAATTGGGAAATAATATTTATTATACCCAGTTGATGTATCTTTTTCTTTAATCATCATATCAAATATCGTTAATTTTGACAATTATTTTAAACAAAAACAAATTTAATCTTTGTATCAAAACATATAATTCTATGTTTTAATCATTGAAACTTTTTTTGTAAAGCCTCTTCTACACAATCTGGTACTAATCCAGCAACACCACGCTTATGACTGACCATTTCTTTTACTGCTGAAGATGAAATAAAAGAGTGTGATGGTTTTGTCATTAAAAAAACCATATCCACTTCTTTATCTAAATATTGATTTGAAAAAGCTAACTGTAATTCATATTCAAAGTCCATCGTTGCTCTAATTCCCCGCACTAGGATCTTTGATCCTACATCTTTAGCATACTCTACTGATAACTTATCGGATGAATCAACAATTACATTATCGAACTGTTGACAAGCTTTTTTTAATAATTCTTTTCTTTCCGGAATTGTAAATAGACCCTGTTTATTTGGATTAATACAAATTGTTACATATAGAACATCAAACATTCTGCTTGCACGTTCAATAATATCCAAATGTCCATTAGTTACAGGATCAAATGTTCCTGCATATACTGCAATATTTTTTTTCATACACTTACCCCTGATATTTAAATACATTTAACGCTGTGATGCCATAGTCATTTTTTTTAATCAAATTTAATTGATTGAATGCCTTAAAAACAACTTCCTTTAATTCTTCTACCATAATGATACAATCATTATTCAACATTTCATTCTCAATTAAAAATTCTAATATTCCATCAACTAATCCCTTACCATAAGGTGGATCTAGTAAAATCAAATCAAATTTAATCCTTTCTTGATTTAATTTCTTTAATGCTTTTTGATAATCTAGTTTATATACTTTTGCATTTTCAATTTTTAAAGATTTAATATTTTCTTTGATTATTTGAAAAGCTGCATATTGATTATCAACACTATAAAGAAAATCACAGCCTCTAGACAAAGCTTCTATTCCTAATCCTCCACTTCCCGCAAATAAATCTAATACATTACCACCTTGAAAATAAGGACCAATAATATTAAACATATTTTCTTTATTACGATCTGTTGTTGGTCGTGTTAAATTTGATTTTACACTCTTTAATTGTCTGCTTTTATACTTACCTGCTATTACTCTCATAAACCCTCTTATAATTTATATGGTGATAAATCCAGTTCTTTTGAAATATTACCAAAAACTATTTTTGTTATTTCTTCTAAAAAATCATTTAAACAATGATATTTTCGATAATAATCGATAATATCATTGTTGCAGCTAATTTGTCTTTTTAAATCTTTAATTTCTTCTTTAACCTGAGTATTATCAATATATTGTTCATATTTTTTCAATTCCTCATATTGACCTAGTTTATCTTGATATGCCTGTAATAATTCTTCAACATCTCTTGTATGCAGCTTTTTTTCAGCCTCAAGATAATCAAGATAGCGTTGATCTAATTTTATTTCATTTACTAATTCATCTAATATTTCTTCCATATTCACCTACATCATCATTTCTACCATATTTATCAGCATCGAAACCTGATCTATCTTATCAATAAACTGTTGATTTTTTTTGTCTTTATATTCTTGCATCAAACGTTCATATTCCTGAGGGTATCTAGATAAAATAATATACCAGTGAGGATGATAGCGAAGATAATATCTTATCTGATCATTCATCATACCATTTTCTTTCTCTTTCTGGTTCTTTTTTATCTAAAAACGAACTGGCAACATTTAAAACTTTTTCAATCGAACTTAAACTATTCGATAATGCATTTAAATCAACATTCCTGATAATTTCAATTAAAGTATTTAAATCAATACTGTTATTTGTTTTATACGGCTGCCAAAATTTATCATCTTTACCATACATCACATAAATTTCATATAATTGCTGCCAAGTATAACGACCATTTAAAACATCCTGTTTTACACTAGGGACAGTTTTCAAGAATTCTTTAAATTCATCCATAATATCACCTAATATATTATATGTTTTTATCCTTAATCGGTGTCATATTTTTGACGATTATGCTTAGCAATTATAGCCTGGGATATACCAAGAGCAACAAAGGCACTAACAGTTGAAGAACCTCCAGCTGAAATAAATAATAATGGTACTCCAGTCATCGGAATCAATCCTGAAACCCCACCTAAATTAATTAATAAATGTAAAAAGAAATATGAAGCGACACCAAGTAAAATAATTCTTGATTTATTTTCCTTTACTTCATTTGAATACTTCAGTAATTTAAAAATAATTACACACGTTGGAATAATTACTAAACCTAACCCTATTATCCCCAGCTCTTCATAAATTATTGCACCAATAAAATCATTGTGTGATTCAGGAATATAGCCATACTTTTGAGTCGAATTTCCAAATCCCAGGCCAAATAATCCTCCATCACTAAAAGCAATCAATGCATTAACAAGCTGATAGCTGTCACCATAAGGATCTGACATTGGATCAAGCCATGAATAAATACGCTTTAATTGATAAGGCTCTAAAACAGTTGTTCCAATAATCGTCAACAATACTGCGCAAACCCCAATAAATATCCACACCATCCTTTTATATTTCTTAAAATACTGTCTTGGCGTTCCAATAAAACAGACAAAACAAATACCTACCAAAATTACAGTTGTTCCAAAATCCCTTTGAACGATCACTCCAATAACTGCTGCAATAATAACTAAAAGCATTGGTAAAAAAACACATTTTAAAAATTTTTCTTTATAAAAAGCTTCTTTTAAGGCAGCTGTTTTAAAGCGTCCTTTAACCACAAAAGCTTTATCACTTTCAGTTAAAAAATAACTCATAATTAAAATCATTGCGATTTTCATGAATTCTGCCGGCTGAATACTAAACGCCCCCCCAAATTTGATCCAGGCATGTGATCCTTTAGAATCAGACCATAAACGACATATTGACATTAAAATAATTCCTAATAAATATAATTTCATTGAAGCTGTATAATCAATATAGCGGGTTTTAAAAACTCTAGCGATAAAAATCATTACTGCAGCTCCTGCAATAACATAAATTGTTTGGGTACTCATATTTTTTATCGCTAAAGTAACATTTTTGGGCGAAGTAACACTGCCAATTGAAGCTGAACCAATCATAACAATTCCAAAAACCGCTAAAATAAATACGCTTATATAAATTCCTTTATCTATTCCACGATTAGTGAAAAGTCGCTTTAATTTACTAATACCTTTTTTTATATTTAAAAAAATTTTTTTTACCAAATTACTCACCTACTTGAATCCAGTCATTTTCCTTAGCAGCCTTTACCACTTGATAAATAGAATAATGAGAAATTTCATAAAATTGTTTATCCAACTGTTTTTCCGCACCTTTACTATCAACAATAATTTTAAATTTACGGTAAGCATTCATGAACTCATCTTTACTAATTCCTTCTTCATATGCTTTTTCCACTGCATTATATAAAGCAATTACATCAATTATTTCTTCAGTTGACCAATTATAGTCCAACGGATAATTATAATCCATATTTACTCACTCCTTAATTTTTTTCTATTATAACGTAAAATTTATCGATTATCTACAATAACCCAGACAAAAGATAAATATTAGAATAGGATATACTAAAGGAGGTGATAATATGAACTGCGGATTTAACTATTCTGGATGTGGATGCAATTCATATAGCCCATTCATCACTAATCCATTTGGATGCTGTGGATGCAATAGTGGTTTCTCAATGTCTAACTGTGGTTGCGGATGTAACAACTGGGGTAATGGCTGTGGATTTGGTTCATCAAACTGGTTTGCTATTGTTTTAGTAGTATTCTTATTATTGATCATTTGTGGAAATTCAAGAATTAGAGTCGGATAAAGTATTTATTTCACCTCATTTTATGATATAATACTATCATAATTTAAATGAGGTGAAACTATGTTAACAATGAAAGATATAATCGATGATCATAACAAAAAGATTCGTGAAGTCTCAAAAGAAGTATCACTGCCTTTAAATGAGGAAGATCGAAATCTCTTATTAAAAATGCATGAATTTCTTGTCAACTCCCAAGACCCGGAAATTTCTGAAAAATATGATTTACGTCCTGCTGTTGGTATTGCCGCCATTCAATTAGGAATACCTAAAAGAATGTGTGCTATCCATGTTTTAGACTATGATAACGAGGGAAATGTTACTAAGAGTAATGATTATGCTCTAGTTAATCCTAAAATCATTTCTTATACTGAAAAAAGATCTTATTTAAAAGATGGTGAAGGATGTTTATCTGTAAATGAAGAAATTCAAGGTTATGTACCACGCTACGCTAAGGTGACAGTTAAAGGATATGATATATTGACTGATCAGGAAATAAAAATTGTAGCTCGAGGATTTTTATCAATTTGTTTACAGCATGAATTAGATCATTTTGAAGGCACTCTTTTCTATGATCATATCAATAAAGATAATCCTTTTGCACCAATAGAAAATGCTATGATTATTGAATAAAAGTTTAAAGACTGCAAAAACCTGCAGTCTTTTAATATTATTTAATTCTCTTACTTTTTACAAACTTTAATCCCAGTAGTACTATTACTGCTATTCCAATACACCCGCCATATAATCTTAAATGAAGTAATTCGTCTAACATATAACAATGACAAACAAAATATTTACCAAATATTATCACTGTAAATATTAATACAAGTAAGCCAATATTTACAAGACTATATTTCAAATCATTATCTTTCCAATAATTAATAATTAAAATCAACAAATAAGCTATTACCAATATTAATATTACATAATATAATTTATTAATCACATTAAAAATACTATCTACTCTAAGCTTCTCACTTTCAGTATATCCATTTGGAAATACTTCTTCATAAACAAGTGCACTTAAATAATTATTTAAAGTAACGAACTCATAAAAACTCCAAAAAGCCAAAATCAGGTATCTAATTATTACAATTATAATATTCTTTAAGCTAAACATAATTATTCTCCATGAATCGTTTGTGTATAATAAGGTGATCTATACGTAGAAGCCATTCCATAGCTGCCTGCTTCTATTCTTTCATAACCATATTTATAAGTAAAATCAATGCTTCTATGAGCAGATGATCCCCATGTATATGACGTCGAAACATCATATAAACTTTCACTAACAGCTGCTCCTCCAGCAGGATCTTTTAATGATACTCTTGGTCCACTAAAAGATGTAATTACTCCTGTACTCTCGTTTATTCTAATTGTTGTATAACATTCGACAGCAAAAGTTGCTGCTTTTTCTGCTGTAAATCTTACAGTATGATTGTAAGTTTTTGTTAAATTCTTCGTACTGCTTGCACGTGTAGATATAGTTGATATAGAAGATTTAACAAGTATAAGTTCATTATCTGCAATTTGTGAATATATTGCTTTAAAATTTTTGTCTCGATAATAATTTTCATTTTCAATTACAAAACTATTTTTAACACTTTCTCCTTTATTATCAATCACATCATAATCTTCATTATTATTAAAAATATTTGTTACATATTCTACTATAAATTCTGGAACATTATCATTCATTGCTGAACTGACATTTATATTTAATGACAATAAACATACTATCATAAAAAATGTTATTATTATTTTCTTTGTTTTCATATATTTTATCTCCTTTATTGAGCATCAAGTTCAATTGTAAATTCTTTACTATAATGTGGATCAGTTCCAACGGGACTTCTAGCATAAATTTTAAAATTTCCAACACAATGTAAAGTTCTTTTTGAAGCTGATAATGTTGCTTCAGTAGATATATCTTGTAAAAATCCTTCATATGCTCCAACATCAATCCAATTTTGGCTTAAATATGGGCCACTATAAGATGTAATTACTCCTGTACTTTCATTTACCCTTATCGTAACTTTTAATGTCACATTTGCCATTAACTTTTTACCTCTTACTGTATCTGTAAACGTACCCACTGTATGTCTTTGATAAGTAGCTGATGCATATGGTTCAATACCCAATAAATCATTATCTTGAAAATTTATAGTTTTAATAATAGTTTTTTCAATATTTTTTTCAATTGCACAAACTGGAGTACCTACATTAATAAAAACACTTAATATAATTATCCCTAATATTATTACTCGTTTAAATTTCATATCTCATTTTCTCCCCTAATATTTTTAAATATAATTTATCAATCATACAATTTACTTTTCCTCCTCTCCTTGTTAAATTAATTAATAAAATATATTTTAAGGCTTTTCTTATTTTTACTATAACACAAAAAAAAGAAAATTTTCAATTTCACTATTTAATGGTCAAAAATACCGTTAAACGGTAAAGATAAACTTATTTGATACAACAATTTATGTTTTTAAATTCAAATTATTATCAAATAACTTTCAAAATGAACTATTTAATTTTATAACTATTTCTTTTTGACCCTAGTAATATTACTGCTTTTTCAACACAGTTGCTATGTGATTTTAAATAAAATTTGTTACTATTTACAGTTTATAGATTAAAAAATGCAAAAGCACTATAAAATAAACAATATTTAATCGTCTATTTCATAGTGTTTTTCCATTTCTTCTATTGTTAAAGGTTGACCATTTAACGCTCTTTCAATTAAGTACACTGTATATTTCCATGCAAAAAACAGGAAGTTAATACAACAGGAAATAAACGCAACATTCTTAATGTATAACGTTTCCAAAGCAGTAATTAACAATATTGAGATCAAACAGAATAGAAACATTATTATAAGATAAATTTTAGTAACGCAGTAACCAATATAAGACTTTATCTAAGGAACAAACTGAAAGAAAAAGAACTTGTTTCCAGAATAAAAAAATTTCTGATCCCGCAACGACCAGAAAAATCTTTTAAACGTGCTATAAAACCCAAATCATGTAAATTTCTAAATTATAGAACGCCCTAACATGATTTATTATAGCACTTAATTTTAGAATAACAACAAAAATTTTTTTAAGCTATTTAATAGTTCTTTTTGAGTACGTTTAAAATCACTGTTTTTAAACTTCAATTTAATTTATAGTTATTCACTAACTTAATACCATTCATATTCTAAGCTTCTCACTTTCAGTACATTCATTTGAAAATACTTCTATTTTTAATCGTTAAATGTTAAAATCAAAAATTCCTTTTTATGTTATAATGAGTATGAAATTATGAAGATCTTTAAAATATATTTTATTAATCTGAACAAGAAAAGAAGATAACTGAGTTATTTAAATTAATGAATTATATTTAAAAAATGTAAGTATTCGATACTACCAAAAAAATGAAAAGAGTAAATTTATGAAAATAATTAAATATTTTTTCATTGGTCTTTTAATTGCAATATTAACTTTTATAGTATTCATGTTGTATATAGGGATGATGAATCTTATTTCTTCTCCAAAAACTAATTCTGTGATGAATGATTTAATAATCCCTATACTATTTATTGCTATTCAGATTTCTATATTAGGTGTGTATATAAGACATAAATTCAAACAGTTAGAAAAGAAACTTTAAATTAAAAGTTGGCTTAAGATATAATTATACTTTATTTTCTAAAATAAAACGATTAATATTTACTTAGAGTCGCAGAATAATTAAATTTTACGACTCTTTTAGTTACCATAAATATATGATATTTATTCACGATACTCCCATTTTTCTTAATATACAGCCCATTTTTTATTTGTCCTGATATCTGTTTTTATGCTCCTTTAATAATTCAATATATATTGAATGATGAATCTTGCCTGCTAATAAAAAAGACACCTCATATTTGAAGTGTCAATCATAACAACTGTCTATACTAAATCTTTGCAAATGCTTGTTTTAAATCTGCAACCAAATCTTCAACATCTTCCAAACCTACAGACATTCTAATCGTTTCCTGCTTTACTCCTCCTGCTAAACGTTCTTCTTCAGACATTTGAGCATGAGTGGTACTGGCAGGATGTGTCAATAAAGAGCGAGAATCAGCAAAATTAGTAACATGGATAAATAATTTGATATTATCAATAACTGTCTTCCCACCAGCAACACCACCTTTTACACCAAATGTATAAAGGCCGCCAAAACCATTAGGAAAATATTTTTTTGCCAACTCAAAATTAGGGTCATCCGGTAGTTCTGCATAACTCACCCACTCAACATCCTCACATTCATTTAAAAACTTAGCTAGTATTCGAGCATTTTCAACGTGTTTTTTCATTCTTAATGATAATGTCTCCAATCCTAACAATGTCATATACGCATTAAATGGTGACATACATCCGCCTAAATCACGTAATGTTTTTGCAACTGCCTTTGTACAAAATGCAGCTTCATTTAAATCTGCATAAACAATATCATGATAAGCTTTATCAGGTGTATTAAATAAAGGATAGCGTGGATTATCTTTCCAATTAAAATTACCGCTATCTACGATAACCCCACCCATAACATTACCATGTCCGGCTAAATATTTAGTTGTTGAATAAACTACTAAATCGGCACCATGTTCGATTGGCTTAAATAAGTATGGTGTAGGAGTTGTATTATCAACAACAAATAAAATACCATATTTTTTAGCAATTTCATTTATAGCATCAAAATCCAGCATATCCCCATTAGGATTCCCTACTGACTCTACAAAAATTAATTTTGTTTTATCTGTTATCGCAGCTTCCAAAGCCTTTAAATCTTTAGGATCAACAAAATGTGATTTAAATCCCATTGTCTCCATTGTACCTGATAAAGAACCGATAGTTCCTCCATACAAATTATTAGCTGCTACAATTTCATCACCACTTTGACAAACTGTCATGATTAACCCCATAATAGCCGCTGTTCCTGAAGCAAAAGCAACTGCACCAAAGCCACCGTCAAGAGCTGCCATTCTTGTTTGCAAAGCATCAACGGTTGGATTGGACAAACGTGAATAAAAGTACCCGCCTTCTTCTAAAGCAAAGATCCTAGCTGCCTGATCTGCATCATCAAAAGTAAAAGCATTTGATAAATATAAAGGCATTCCTGTTGCTTTAGTTGTAGTATCAGGTTTTTGACCTGCGTGTATTTGTAATGTTTCAAAACCATAATTTTTATTATCCATTAATATATCCTCCTCAAATTGATAAAATTGTATCATAACTATAATAATTTTTCCATAATAAAAGACTGGTATTCCAGCCTTTATCATTATTTTTTTAAGAAATCAGGATATGCCTCTAAACCATGTTCCCCAATATCCAATCCCTCTAATTCTTCTTTTGGTGTAACTCGCAATCCAATCGTCTTTTTAATTACTGCAAACATTATAAATGATACGATACATACCCATAAAGCAACAGCTGCAACTCCAGTTAATTGAACGATCAATAAATTAAAACCGCCACCATAGAACAATCCCAACACACCTCCACTTGCGGGTGTGTTGCAGGCAAATAAGCCAACAGCAATAGTACCCCAAATCCCATTTAAACAATGTACACCTATAGCACCAACAGGATCATCAATATGAAATTTTTGATCTAAAATTTCACATCCATATACAACTAATATACCTGCTACAGCACCAATTGCAAGAGCTCCATATAAAGAAACAATGTGACATCCAGCTGTGATTCCCACCAAGCCTGCTAAAATACCATTCAAAGTCATTGAAATATCAGGTTTCCCATATTTTTTCCAAGTTAGAAACATTGCCGCTAATGCACCAGCACAAGCTGATAAATTAGTAGTTAAAGCAATATGTCCTACATAAGCAGCTGCTTCTAATGAAGACCCTGGATTAAATCCAAACCAGCAAAACCATAAAATAAACACTCCCAAAGCAGCCATCATAATGTTATGCCCAGGAATTGCTCTAGCTTTTCCATCTTTACTATATTTACCAATTCTTGGTCCTAGAACAACTGTCCCCATTAACGCAGCCCAGCCTCCTACTGAATGAACTGCAGTAGACCCTGCATAATCAATAAATCCTAACTTAGACAAAAATCCACCACCCCAAATCCAATGTCCAGCGATTGGATAAATAACTAAGCTAATTACAAAAGTATAAACTAAATAAGATACAAATTTTGTTCTCTCTGCCATCGCCCCTGAAACGATCGTTGCCGCAGTTGCACAAAAAACAGTTTGAAAGAAAATAAATACTGATGGTGACAAAGCTTTAAATTGTGCTAAATCAAGCTTTGTTGGATCAAAAAATCCCGTGCTGCCAATAAATCCCCCAATCGAATCACCAAACATCAATCCAAATCCAACTATAAAAAAGATAATTGAACCAATTGCAAAATCCATAATATTCTTCATCAATACATTATTACAGTTTTTTTGCCTAGTAAGACCTGCTTCTAAAATTGCAAACCCTGCCTGCATTAACATAACCATTACCGCCGCTAAAAATACCCAAACAATATTAATTAATCTTTCCATAAAACTACCCCCTATTTTTTTATAAAGCCTTTTCGCCAGTTTCTCCTGTACGAATTCTAACCGCTTCTTCGACTGGATATACAAATACTTTACCATCTCCTACATTACCTGAAGAAAGCTTTTTAGTAACTTCATTAACTACCAGCTTTACAGTATCATCTTTTACAACTGTTTCTACCCGTAATTTAGAAACTAAATTCACAGCATATTTAGTTCCACGATACTGCTGGGTATAGCCCATCTGGTTACCAAACCCCATAATATTGGAAACCATCATACCAGTAATACCACATTTAGTTAAGATAGCTTTTAGATCTTCTAACTTTTCTGGTCTGATAATGATTTCTAATTTTTTCATTTTTTATTCCCCCTTTATTTTTTAGATTTCAAGCTATACAGCTCCAAATCTCAATAAAGTTATATCAGTATAATAATTTTTTGTCAATGATAAAATTTTATAACATTATAAATTAACTAAATAAAGACATAAAAAAAGTGGTCTTTTTCACCACTTAAATATAAATATCACTTATAAGTTGTCACATTAATAATAATCTCTTACCAAATTAACCATATCTTCAACATATAACCGAGCTCCATCGATAACATTTTGATCAATTTCTTTTAACTGCTTAAAGGTTAATTTAAATGAGTACTGTTCTCGCATTAGAGGTAAGTCTGTTTCCTGACATAATTTAATCATATTTTTCATTTTATGATCATTTATATAGAAAGCATTAAACAAGGCTACATTGCGAACTTTTTGGCGATTCAAATTTTTTATGAATGACTCAAGCTGGCAATCTTTCCAAGATGAATCATCAAAACCAATTACCATTAAATCAACACAACCACAATTATCAAAATCATCTATCGTTTTAGCACATGTCTTGACCCATCTTGCCATAGCCTCAGCAACCGGCTTAATATGCCTTGACTTACTTGTATATAAAATTTCTATTCTCATTTATATCACCTACTATATTTTAAATTCTTTTTATGAACTGTGTATAAACTAGGTAAGAGAAATAATTGATTAATACTTATTATATCACTTATTTTTATAGATTCTAGCTTTTTTAATATTAGAAATTTAAGATTGTGGCACAATAAATGTGGAGGTGAATTAATGAGGTCTATAAAATCTTGCGGTTTAATTATATGCTTATTTATTCTGTTGACTGGTTGTGTTAAAGGGGATGTAAATATTGTATTTAAAGATGAAAATAATGCCAATATGGAAATAGAAGTATTATTTCCAGAAAGTTTTTTAAGTAACTATAATACATCAATTGAGGAGTTAATGAATACTTTAAAAGAAAATGGTTTGCAGGATTGGACAAGTGAGGAATCAAAAGAATCCGTCAACGGGATAACTTACCTAAAGTTGAATCTATGGGCTCCAGAAAGTATTAATAAAAGTTTAATGTCTTTTTTTAATAACGATGAAAAAAAGAATAATTATCAGGTTAATATAGATTTAAATTCAATTAATGAAATTTATAATATTAGTGAATTAAAAGATGTTGATAATTATTCTCTATCCAGCTTAAAAACGATGGGATTAGAATTAAATTTAAATATTACAATGCCAGGTACAATTACAGAAACTAATTTTGGTAAGATCAATAAAAATCAAGTACAAATTAATCTTCTTGATTTACTGACTCAAGATGAAATATCTACAGTCTCTATTGTTTCTACACAAGAACATAAAAGTACTTTTCCAATCAATTTCTTAATTATCACAGGTTTATTATTTATTCTATATTTAATTCTAAGAAAAAGTAAATAATTACTTTTTTTTACTGTCTAAAGGTGTTAGAATTAGACAGTAAAAGGAGAATAAGATGAAAAAGAGAAATTGTATTATTGGACAATCTGGAGGACCTACAATCGCCATCAATGCAAGTCTTGCTGGAATCATTCATAAAGCTAAATATAGTAATGAGTATCAAAATGTTTATGGGATGATCAATGGTATAAAAGGTTTATTAGAAAATCGTTTTATGGATCTTCTTAAAGAATTTGATACTGGTGAAAAAATTAACGCATTAAAACAAACACCTGCAATGTATTTAGGTTCTTGTCGTTTTAAATTACCAACTCATCAGGAAAATACTGATATTTATGTAAAGTTATTTGAAATTTTAACAAAACTAGAAATTACAGATTTTTATTATATTGGCGGAAATGACTCAATGGATACAGTAATGAAGCTAGATGATTATGCTAAAAGTATTAACAGCTCAATTAAATTTATTGGAATTCCTAAAACTATTGATAATGATTTAATGGGGACTGATCACACTCCTGGATTTGGTTCAGCAGCAAAATATGTAGCTTCATCAATCTTAGAAGTAGTACATGATAGTTTAATTTACCAATTACAATCCGTAACAATTATTGAAATCATGGGGAGAAATGCTGGCTGGCTAACTGCAGCAGCAGCTTTGGCTCGTAATGAGTATAATGAAGCTCCTGATTTAATTTATCTGCCTGAAGTAGTTTTTGATACTGAACGTTTTTTAGAAGATATTCGTGAAGTGTTTAAAAGAAAACGTTGTGTAGTCATTGCTGTTAGTGAAGGAATCAAGGATAAAAATGGTCATTTCTTAGATGATAATTCTAAATATGTCCAAAGAGATGCGTTTGGACATGTCTTACATTCTGGAACTGGAAAAATGTTAGAGTCATTAGTCTTTAAAGAGTTCCAATGTAAAGTTAGAAGCATTGAATTAAATGTTTTACAACGTTGTGCTATGCATATTGGCAGTAAAACTGATTTGAATGAATCTTTTGTAGTTGGGCAAAAAGCAGTTGAAACAGCAATTGCTGGTAAATCTGGTCAAGTTATGGGATTTAAGCGCATTTCTAATAATCCATATACAATTGAATACATTTCTACTAATGTGCGTGAAGTTGCAAATCTGGAGCAAAAAATTCCTACTGAATGGATCAGTGAAGCGGGTAATGATATAAGTCAAGAATTACATGATTATTTATTTCCACTAATTCAAGGAGAAGTACATATTAATTATCTAAATGGTATTCCTGCTTATTATAGCTGTAAACATCTTAATAAATAAGGATTGGACAATTATCCAATCCTTTTATTATGATTCAATCCAGATTTTCTTTAAAATATTGGCTGCTTGATCAATATCTTGATCAAGAATTCCTGAAAACGATAAAGTTATTTGATTATTTTTATTTTTACTTACTAAAATATCATTTTCTTTAGCTGTTTCAATAAATTTATCAACTAATTCTGCACCAACTGACATTGTAATTTTTAATGCTGTTTCATATAAATCAAAAGTATATTGTGGAAAAGATTGTTGCAATTTTTTTAAAAGATGAGTACTTTTATTGCGATAATGCTTTCTTAATCTTTTTAAATGTCTAGATAACTGCCCATCTTCAATATACATTGCTAAAGCAAGCTGTTCCAATTTTGAAGCTGTCTGATGATAACCCCCTGATTTTTGTTTAAACAATGGCAGTAATTGATCAGGCAAGGCCATATAACTAATTCTAATAGATGGTAGTAATAATTTAGAAAATGAACCTATATAGATAATATGATCATTATCAAGTTTTGACATTGCATCAATTGGTTTAGTATTAAATTTCAATTCACCGTTATGATCGTCTTCAATTATATAAACGTTATTTTTTCTGGCAAATTCAATTATTTCTAAACGCCGCTGATGTTTGATTGGGTGTCCATGATAACCACCCGATGAACTATTTAAATAGAGCAATTTCAAATTTGCCTGACTTAAACCTTCGATTGTAATTCCCTGATCATCAACTGGTAACTTTACAACCTGCATATGACAATCATGCAATACTGCTTCTGCTTGTTTAAAACCACCGTCTTCAATTCCCACAATATTATCTCTTTCAAACAAACTGCAAACATGATAAAGCAAAATTTGAAATCCTGCTCCAACAACATAATTACTGACAGGTCGTCTAACACCTCGATATTCATGGCTGTATCTTTGTAATGCTCTTTTTAAAACCAATTCTCCTAGCGGCTCTCCATAACTCATTAAATCGTCACTTTGATTAAGTGCTTTTTTAATATATTTTTTCCAAGTATCTAAATTAAAACTTTCACTATCAACTAATCTTCCACTAAAATCATAACGATATTTATGATCATCAAATTGTTCATTAATTTGATCAACAGCTTCATTTATTTCATGTTTATTATATTGAACATCCACAAAATAACCAATCTTTTCTTTAGCATAAATATACCCTTCTACTAACAACTGTAAATATGCACTTTCTACAGTTGTTTTGCTAATATCTAATTGTTTAGCCATTTTTCTAATTGATGGAATTTTATCATTATACTTTAAATATCCTTTCTCAATATCATCAACAATTGTTCTATATACTTCTAAATATTTATATTCTTTCATAAACAGTCCCCTTTAAAATCATTATAAATTATCATTTTAATAAAGACAATTAAATATAATTAAAATTTTTATACCATAATTAATCATTTTATGATATAACAAAAAAAAGGATGTGAATATATGAGTATTAAAAAAAGTGTTTTAGAGACAATTGGGAAGACCCCACTTATTCAAATTAACCGCTTTAAAGAAGCAAAAAACTTACATAACAATTTATATGCAAAAGTAGAATTTTTCAATCCTGGCGGAAGTGTTAAAGACCGTGTAGGGTTAAAATTAATCGAACAAGCTTACCAAGAAAAACTAGTCAACGAAAAAACTACTATCATTGAGCCAACCAGTGGTAATACAGGAATTGGGTTAGCTATTGCCTGCGCTATTTATAAAAATGAATTGATTTTAACAATGCCAGAAACAATGTCAATAGAGAGGCAAAAATTATTAAAAGCTTATGGTGCTAAAATCGTTCTAACAGCTGGTGAAAAAGGTATGCAGGGTGCAGTCGATAAAGCAAATGAATTAGCTCGTAAAATTGAAAACAGCTTTATTCCTGGTCAGTTTGTCAATCCTAATAATCCGCTTGCCCATGAAGAAACTACTGCTCTTGAAATAATTGATGATTTTAATGAAACAATCGATTATTTTGTTGCTGGAATTGGTACTGGAGGAACAATCACTGGAATTGCAAAAATATTAAAGAAGGAATATCCAGAAATAAAAATTATTGGTGTTGAGCCAAATGACTCTCCTTTAATTACTAAAGGAAAAGCTGGCAGTCATGGTATTCAGGGAATTGGAGCAAATTTTATTCCAGAAATACTCGACTTAAGTCTTATTGATGAAGTAATAACTGTTTCAACTAATGAAGCTTATAATGCTGCCAGGTTATTAGCAAAAAAAGAAGGTCTATTAGTTGGTATCTCTTCTGGAGCCGCTTTATATGGTGCTTGTAAATTAGCTGGTGAAAATAAAAATATCATCGTTTTACTCCCTGATACTGGAGAGCGTTATTTATCAACCTCTTTATTTGAATAATATAAAAGCTATCTATTTTAACCAGATAGCTTTTTAATACATTAATCTGATAATACTAATGGTGTTGAAAGATATCTTTCACCTGTATCCGGCAAAAGAACCACAATATTTTTTCCCTTATTTTCTTCACGTTTAGCTAAAACAGTTGCTCCATATAAAGCAGCACCTGATGAAATTCCTACTAAAGCACCTTCCATCTTAGCAATATCTTTAGCTGTTGCAAATGCATTTTCATTAGAAACAGTAATAATTTCATCATAAATATCTGTATTTAGCGTTTTGGGGATAAAACCCGCCCCAATTCCTTGAATTGCGTGAGGACCAGGAGTTCCTTTTGAAAGAACAGGCGAAGCTGCCGGCTCAATTGCTACAACTTTAATATTAGTATTTTTTTCCTTTAAATATTTTCCAACTCCACTGATTGTACCTCCTGTACCTACTCCCGCTACAAAAATATCTATTTTACCATCTAACTGCTCGTAAATTTCAGGGCCTGTTGTTAAATAATGAACGTTAGGATTAGCCATATTATCAAATTGACTTGGCATAAAAGCATTTGGTATTTCTTCTGCTAATTCATTAGCCTTATTAATAGCTCCCTTCATCCCTAAACTACCTGGTGTAAGCACTACTTTAGCTCCATATGCTTTCAACAAATTACGTCTTTCAATCGACATTGTTTCCGGCATAACAAGAATAACCTGATATCCTAATGAAGCCCCTATAGATGCCAAGCCGATTCCTGTATTACCACTGGTTGGTTCGATAATAACAGAATCAGGTTTTAAACTGCCCTCATCAATAGCTTTAGTTAACATTGCATTAGCAATCCTGTCTTTAACACTACCAGCGGGATTAAAATATTCTAATTTTGCAAAAATATTGACATTTAAATGATAATTAGAAAGATAATTATTTAATTTTAAAATTGGTGTGTTCCCTACTAATTCACTAATATGATTATTATATTTCATTTTCTCTACCTCCACTATATTATACTATTAACAATTTTTAATATGTTTATAATTCCTATATTTCCTATTTATTTAGTATGATTATAGATAATACCTGTCCTCTTGTCAATAAAAATAATAACAATATTTTTCAACATTTAGAGAACCTAAAATGCAAAATAAATAGAGAATAACAAATATGTGATTAATATCATTGCAGTTATTTAAAATAAAGTGTCTTTTTCTATGTTGTAAACATATGTCTTTTCATTTCGGCTTGATTATCCAGCATTTATTAATTCATAGTTTATCAAAACATCCTTGATAAAGCATGAGCTAATAAGTAGTACACAGGAAACAAAAAAGAATACCCTGGATATTCAGTCATGCTATAATTATTTCTAACCAAATGATAAATCAGATTTTGTAAACTTATCGGGCAAATATGGAAGATATACCTGGTAGATTTTTTCTTTATCAGCGCTTATAATGAAAATCATAAATTAATAAGGAGGATTCATATGAATTTAGGTAATAATCTATTCCATGCAAGAAAGAAAAATGGTTTATCACAAGAGGCTGTCGCTGAAAAACTTGGTGTTAGCAGACAGACTATTTCAAAATGGGAAACAGGAGAAACTGTTCCAGATATCTACCAGTCAAAAAAAATGGCAAGATTATATAATATAACTTTAGATGAGTTGATAGAATTTGATGTAGATATCAATGAGATTCAGGAAATCATTGATAGGACAGATGAAAAAATAGAAGAAAAGATAGACTGGAGAGCAGCTTGGGGAAAAAAATATCCTATATTAATTCGCTATCAAAATGAGGTAAACGTCCCAAACTATGCCCGGAGAATAAATTTAATGCTTGATGAATTAAAACAAGAATATCATTATAATGAACAGGATATCGTTCTAGTTCTTAAAGATATTTTATATCAGACATGGAAGAAAAGAAAAATCAGTACAAAATAATGATTTTCAATTGTTTGAACTAAAAAATTTGAAATTATGGAGATACTTATAAATATGAAAAGATATTATTGCATTTCTGCGAGATGTTAATATAAGTGAAAAAAATAGGATCTTGATGGCAGATCTAAAAAAAGGATTTGAAAAACTTAATTTTAAAGAAGTTAAAACATATCGGAATAGTGGAAATGTGATTTTTTCAAGCAATGCAGATGATATGGAAAATTTTATAAATCAGATTGAAACAATGATAAAAAAGCAGTTTAATTTAAATATTCCTGTATTGTTAAACCACAAACTCTACACACCTTTTTTGTTGCACCAACCGCAAATTAATTTATGCCGAGAAAATTCATTATTTTAGGTAATTTAATGATTGCCATAATAGATTTACGGAAATAATCGTCAGATTTTTTCGTTAAAATACAAGAATCATTAAATTTGGTTCATGAAACAATGAGAGAATTGGAATAATTTAATTTGCAGTCGTTAGGTGTGCAGAAAGTGCCGTTTAACACTGTATTTGTCCTGACAAAAAAGAACTTGAAGATATTTTGCACAATTCGCCTGACTGGTGAGGAAATGATGATAAAGAAATCTATGATAATCTAATTTTTATTATGCCGCCAGCTACATTTTCTGATGTATTCAATGATATTGGAGAACCAAAAAAATTAGAAAAGATAAAGAATTATAAAAAAGCAGTATTCTAGTCTTTTAATCGAAAAGATTATCAAAAAACAAATTAGCGTTCTAAAACAATAAACGCAAATATTAGCACTAAACTAACGATAAGAATAGCAAACACTGTTAAAAAAATAGCTAGTATGTAATTACTTTTCTGTTTCCAGATAAGTAAAATAATTTTATCATTTTGCCTGCAGGTTAATGTTAACACGCCATAAAGTGTCATAAAGTGATACAAAAGCCTGCAGTATCCCCAATAAAGTAATTACTAAAATAAAAAAGCACAAGTTAAATAGAAAAAACATTGTCTAATCCAAACTATATACCTAATTACAATTACATAAAAAGTATATAACAAAGAATAAATCAATATTTATGGATAAATTTTAGCAGTATAATGTTCGTTTAAATTTTCTATAATTAAGCATTTCGTACTTACAAATACCATTATTAATAAGTCAGTCAGCAGTAATTATTTTAACGATAAAGCCAAAAAGTTGTTTAACAAACTATTTTAAACAACTTTTTTAAATTAAATAGCATTAAGCTTAAGATCATTATAATTAATCAAATTTATTATAATTCTAAACAATATACTCACTTTATTTTATACAATAAAACTATAATTCTTATCATTATTTTAATAAATTTCTAATAGAAAAAAGCCCAAAGGCTTTTATATAGAATAATTATTGACTTGATTATTAGCTTGATTAATTAGATCCTGAAGAGTAACACTATCAACATATTCTTTAATTACTTTATCCAACCCCTGCCAAAACGATAATGTAATACATTCGTTACTCCGTAAACAATAATTATTATTTTCCTTTAAACAAGCTATAGGCGCCAAATCCCCCTCAGTAATTCTCAGAATATCTCCCACAATATACTCATTAGGACGTTTAGTTAGACGGTAACCACCAGTATTCCCTCTTAAACTTTGTAAATATCCCGCCTTATTTAATAATGATATGATTTGTTCGAGATATTTAACTGTTAATTCCTGCCTCATAGCAATATCCTTTAACGGTATAAATTTACCATCATCATGCATAGCAATATCTAACATAACTCTCAAAGCATAGCGTCCTTTGGTTGAAATTTTCATCTATGTTCACCTCGATATAATAATACTGATATTATTTGTTAAATACAAGCAAAAATTAGTTATTTATTTTATCAATTATACAATTATCTATCTTTTCTAGTAAAAAACAATGTTCAACATTATCTAGAGTTTCTAAATAATCACCTAAATCACTTGGAGTAATAATATCATGATCTAATATCTTACTAACTTTATTTATTTCAATATTAACAGCCTGCAATGCATAATAGACAAGTTCACTACAATAAAGCGCTGTATCATCATATGTAATCATACTATAATCATAAGGAATTCCTAGATAATCCAAAGCATGATTTATATATGTCTTAATAAATTCATCATCTTCATTAAATCGGTATCCTGAAAGGGCCTTAAGATAAGATTCCTCTTTTAAATTTGCCATCTGATCAAAGGTCCTAATCTTAACACCAGATGAATTACTATCTAAAACAAGAACTTCTTTTTGACTTTTATAATGTTCAATTATATCTTGATAATACCTATCACCCGGTTTAAAAAACTCTAAAAACTGCTGATATGTACCAAGATAAAAAACTGTATGTTTCCATTTTCCTGGAATAGCATATGAACTTAAATAATTTGTATTTTCGATATTTATAATATCACCTACTTTAAAACTATCGGTATAATCCAGTAATTCATTATACTCAATAACTTCTTCTTTTTCTATCGACGTACTTTCAACAACCTCGATTTGATCTGTTGTCTCATTTTTAAAAGTACAGCCGCTTATTATCAATAATAATACTATTCCAAAAAGAAACTTTTTCATCAACTCATCCTTTAATCTTTAATCATACTTAAACCAACACGATGTTTATTAACATCAACATCAATAACATATACTTCAACAATATCTCCTATACTTAGTTTATCCAAAGGATGCTTAATTCTTTCATGTGAAATCTTAGAAATGTGTACTAAACCATCATTTTTTAATCCAATATCGATAAAAGCTCCAAAATCGACAACATTTCTAACAGTTCCTTCTAAAACCATTCCAGGTTTTAAATCTTCAATTTTTAAAATATCTTTTTTTAAAAGCGGAGTTGCATAATTATCTCTTGGAGAACGATTTGGTTTAATAAAACTATCAATAATATCATCCAATGTATAATTATCAATCTGTAATTCTTTTATCATTTGTTCTTTATTAAGAGACATAAGTTTGTCAGCAATTTCTTTTGTTCCCAATTCGTTTTCATTAGCTCCAATTAAATTTAATAATTTTTTAGCTTGTAAATAATTTTCAGGATGGATAGCCGTTGCATCAAATGGATCATTAGCACCAGGAATCCGTAAAAAACCAATTGACTGCTGATAAGTTTTTGCACCTAATTTATTAACATTTTTAATTTCCTCTCGATTAGTAAACTTACCATGTTCATCACGATATTTAATAATATTCTTAGCTACTCCACTATTCAGTCCTGATACATATTGAAGTAAAGATACCGATGCTGTATTAATATCTACTCCTACACTATTAACGGCTTTTTCTACAACAAAGTCTAACTGTTCTTCCAGTTGTTTTTGTGCTATATCATGCTGATATTGACCCACACTAATTGCTTTAGGCTCAATTTTTACTAATTCTGCTAATGGATCTTGTAATCTTCGTGCGATTGATACAGCCGAACGTTCCTCTACCTGGTAATCTGGAAATTCTTCTTTTGCAAGTTTACTAGCTGAATAAACTGAAGCTCCAGCTTCAGAAATAATTGCATAATCAACATTTAGATTATTTTCTTTTATTAATTGTGAAATAAAAGCTTCACTTTCCCTGCTTGCTGTACCATTACCTATTGCAATAATTTCAATTTTATATTTTTCAATAATATCCAAAAGTATTCTTTTTTCTTTATCATAATTGTTTTTAGGAATCGTAATAAATACTTTGTCAATTTTTAACACTTTTCCTGTTTGGTCAACGACTGCTAATTTACATCCTGTACGATATGCAGGATCAACTCCTAATACCATTTTGTCTTTTAATGGCGCCTGCATAAGTAATTTTTCTAAATTGATAGAAAATACTTTTAATGCTTGTTCGCTAGCTTTTTCTGTTAATTCATTACGTACTTCACGTTCAATTGAAGGTAATAATAAACGATTTAGGCTATCTTCAACAGCTTTTAATAAATAGTCATTAACACTGCTATTTCTATTTTTAGTTACTCCACGGTAAATATATTGAATTAAAAAATCTTTATCCATAACAATATTAACAGTAATGACTTTTTCATTTTCAGCACGATTTATTGCCAAAATTCGATGAGAAACAATTCGATTAACTCGTTCGTGATAATCATAATACATTTCATACGTTTTGGTTTCATCAGGATTTTTCTTTTTAACTTTTGTTTCGATTACTCCTGATTTATACATAATATCTTTAACAAATTTACGATATTTGATATCATCGCTAACAACTTCTGCAATAATATCTAAAGCCCCCTGAATTGCATTTTCAATAGTTTCTACTTTTTCGTTTATATATTTTTTTGCTTCTTCATTAATATCACCTTTGGGTAAAGACAATATCCATTTACTCAATGGTTCTAATCCTTTAGCTTTGGCTTCTGTTGCTTTTGTCTTTCTTTTTTCTTTATAAGGGCGGTATAAGTCCTCTACTTCATTTAATTTAGTAGCATTTAAAATATCAGCTTTTAATTGATCAGTCAACATTCCTTTTTCATCTATTAATCTAATAACATCTTCTTTACGTTTTAATAAACTAATCTGATATTGATAATACTTATCAATGTTTCTAATCTGATCTTCATCTACCCCCCCTGTTGCTTCTTTACGATAACGGGCAATAAAAGGAACAGTATTCCCTTGTTCTAATAATGATAAAACTGCAATTATTTGCTTTTCAGCTATTTCTAGTTCTTTTGCAGCTATTTTAATAATTTCTTCGTTCATAATAACTCCTTATAATAATAATATTTCAACTATATCATTTTATCCAAATTTAATAAAATATCAACTATTGAAAAAAATTTTTTAATAAAAAGGAAGCCAACAGCTTCCCTTTAAAATAAATTATTTCTTTTTAGACAAATATATAATTGTACTCAATGAAGCAGCCATTCCTAATGCTGCTGTTAAGTTTGTAATATCTCCAGTATCTACTGCTGCAATATTATCTCCTGATTTTACAACTGTAGAATTTTCTACTGGTTCACTAGATACTTCTGTTAATTCAACCATTGCTTTTGCTAGAACATCTTTTGCATTATCTACTTCCTTTTGTGTTGCTTCTGGATCATTTAATACTGCTGCTGCTTTATTTAA
>JAETPY010000162.1 GCA_021770925.1 Erysipelotrichaceae bacterium
TTTCTTTACTGTTATTGAAAAACCATACCAACCCGATTTACTATAAATGATGGTGAATTCATCCTGATCAATTAAATCCTTTTGTTTTTTAATCATCTAATGTCCTCCTTTTCATTTTTTTGAATCTGTTTTGAATAAATCATCGATTGATACATCTAAGGCAGAGGCAATCATTGGTATATGTTCTGGTCTAATCAATTGTCGATTACATAACATATTACTAAAATTTTTTTCATTGATTTTGCAACGGTTTGCAACTACTTTTTGTTTCAATCCTTTTTCATTGATTAATTTTCTACCACTCCTCTCCATTTAAACAGAATCAACATTACTTAACGATTTTTGAATATTCATACCTGTGACTATTGCATTTATAATTTCAAGTTCATTATCGTTGAGTTTACTAACTTGTTTTACAAAATAACTTGTTTTTTCAATTTCCTTTTTTAATTCTTCCCAAGTCATACATTTGTGTTTTTCACTCATTTTATCACCTCCTATCGAGTTCACAAACTCATAATATCATCACTTTACCGAGTTGTCAACTCTTTCGTTTGTTTTATAAATAAAATAAATGTGTTGATATACTCATATTCTTATGCTATCATATGGTCAAGGAGGTGATAAATTGAACAGCGTAGGAGCTAGATTTAAAGAATCGAGAAAAAAATTAGGTCTGTCTCAAGCTGGGGTTGGTGAAAAGCTAGGTGTTAATAGGGATGTAATTGCAAATATCGAGCAAGATAGATTAAAAAATCCTCAGCAAAAAGAACCATTATTTAAATTGTATTGTAGATTATTCGGAATAAATTATATTTGGTTATTAGAAGGCATAGGAAATCCTATCTCCGAATTTCCAAAAACAATACTAGATGATTTAGCCGAAACTTATAATTTAAGTGAAAATGCTAAAGAGTTGGTGAAAAAATTTGTAAGTATGCCCGAAGAAAAAAGAGACATAATAATGGAATTATTTGACCCAATAAAAAAGGACGGTGATTAATCAGATCATCGTCCTTTTAGTTCAATATTAAATAATTTAAATAATCTAGCATCTTATATAAATCTTCTTGATTCATTCTTTCTAGATAATATAAAATTGTTTTTATTATATCTTGTTTCCTCCTTGTGTTTATTCTGCTTTTTTTGTTATAAATTTTATTTCTTTCTTCCATAACTCCTCCCTCTCCTTGCTATCCATAAATTAATTATATGTCTAAAAACACAATAAAAAAAGGGAAAACAGCATAATTCCCATATATGGGAATTTTATTACGTTTTTACGAATTTTACTTGACTTTTGAATCAAATAGGTCTGTAATTTTAACGCTCATTGCTAATGCAATCCATTCCATTTCTAGCATATCAGGCCAAATTTCCTCACGTTCATATCGGCTAATAGATGATTTACTTATCCCGGTCAATTTTGCTAATTCTATTTGTGTTAATTTTCTTTTTTTTCTAACTTCTCTTATTTTCAGTTTCATAAACATAGTATGTTTATTTTAACAATATTTTATTCACTGTTAAAAATTGTAAAATTGTGTGCTATTATAAATAGTGTATAGAATTAGGTAAACACACTTCATGGTGTTTATATAAATAAAGAATATGAAGGGAGAATTTAAAACAATGGCAACAAACAAAGAAATTGATTTCATTTGGACTTTTAAGACTAAAGTTGAACCAGATGACACTATTACGTCTATTCTTCTTGATGGTGAAGAGATACTACAATGCTATAAAACCATAAGAGATCAGGCTGCATTAACAAACAAACGTATTATTATCATGGATAAACAAGGGCTGACAGGTAAAAAAATAGAGATATATTCAATACCTTATCGCACTATTGATATGTGGTCTAGCGAAAATGCAGGAAAACTATTCGATGTAAATTCAGAATTAGAATTATGGACTAAAGCGGGTCACTTTAAAATTAATCTTGACCCTAAATGTGATATAAGAGAATTTGATAAAATCCTAGGCAATGCAATATTAAATGCCTAACCTAAAAAAGACCACCTTTTACAAGGTGGTCTAACAGTAGTATAGTTATAACGAATTATTCCAATTGCACACTGTTATAACTATGCTCCTATTATATCAAATAAAGGAGTTGATTTAAATGTCAATTAGAGAAGTAAAATCAAAAAAAGCAAAAAAAGGAGTTACATATAGAGTTTATTTCGATTATAAAGATAAATATGGAAGATCTCAACATTATTCAAAAAGTGGCTTTGTTAAAAAAACAGATGCACAAAATCATGAAAGACTTATATATTCTAAAATAGTTGATGGATCGTTGATAAATATTAAAAAAACGTTTGGCGATGTCTGGGAGGAATATATAGAAACTGATCCCCACACTTCAGTGACTACAAAACAGATTCGCAGTTCATATTATAATAAACATATACGACCACAGTTTGAGGATGCTGATATTACACTTCTTGATTACACCATAATTCAGA
>JAETPY010000163.1 GCA_021770925.1 Erysipelotrichaceae bacterium
AAATACTTCTTCACCAGTAGCTTCTGGAGATACAAGCACAGTTACACCAGGAGGTAGAACAGGAAGTATAAAAACTGGAGATACAACAAGTATGATTGGTGCTTTAGGTTTAATGGTATCATTGAGTGCAATTGCTTATTTATCAAAAAAGAGAAGAGTTAATAAATAAGGTATTGATAGTTACTAGTCAAGCTTACTAATAATAATTAGTAAGCTGACTTTTAAAGATGTAGTAAGAAAGGAAATATGTATGAAGGGAAAAAATAATAGAATAAAAAAAGTACCTTTATCTTTACTATTAGTATTATCAATTATATTTTCTAATGGATCATATTTGATCAAAGCAACAAATAATGTTTCACTAAAATATAATGAAGAAATTTCAGATTTAACTGACCAGCAATTATCAGCATTAACTAATCCTGTATTACAGCATTATAATGCAGATGAATCACATAAGATTTGGAAAATGACAAGTGATACTCGTTTAGCAATTTTAGCTAATCAAGATAATTTAGAAAATGAAAGGTTGGCAGAGATTGTTAAATTAATTAATAGTGAATTTATGGAAAAAGAAATTGTATCTAGTTCACCATTTGCTATGGTATATGCACAAGCTAAAGATGCTGGATATGGAGATATTTTAATTACTATTGATAAAGAGAATTCAATTACTGAAGAATCAAATAGCGAAGAGGCTTATAAAATAGAAATTGATGATAATGGTGTTCGTTTAACAGGGGCATCAGAAGTTGCAGTATTATATGGATTAAGAACAATTCAAAATTTAATGATAACAAATAATGGATTGGTGTATGGAACTATTATAGATTATCCATATATTGCTGAAAGACGTTTACATGTTGATTGTGCAAGAAAATATATTTCTAAAGATTGGTTTATTCGCCAAATTAGAGAAATGTCATATTTAAAAATGAATGCAATACAAATGCATTTTTCTGAAAATTTAGGATTTAGAATTGAATGTGAAACTGATCCAGCAATTGTTTCTGATCAATATCTTACTAAAGATGAAGTAAGAGAAATTTTAAAAGAAGCAAAGAAATATGGAATAAAGGTTATACCATCATTTGATAGTCCTGGACATGTTGATCAAATCTTGAAAGCTCATCCTGAATATGGTCAAGTAAATAGTTCAGGTGGACATTTTGCTTCAGGTCTAGATGTTACTAATCCAGAAGCGATTGCATATATTAGAAGTTTATATAGTGAATATATGGATCTTTTTGAAGGGTGTACTGATTTTCATATTGGTGGAGATGAATACATGGAATTTGACCGTGCGCCATTCACTACTCAATATAAGAGTGTCTTAGATAATTACGCTAAGGCTAATATTGATCCAAGTGCAACTTGGAAAGATGTTTTAGCTAATTATATTAATGAATTAGCTGAATTTGTATATGAACGTGGATTTAAACCTAGAATTTGGAATGATGGTATTTATTATGGTGAAAATTCGTATTATGAAAATCCACAAATGATTAAAATGCATGATTATATTGGAATTGATTTTTGGTCACAAATGTCATGGAATTCAAGTATTGCTAAGTTAAATACATTTATTCAAAAAGGTCATGATACAATCTATAATATTAATGCAAGTTTCTTCTATTATGTTTTAAGAAATTCTAAACCTACCGATGGAAGAGAACAACATTCTTTTGATAATTTGAATGCTGATCGTAAGATCTTCGATGAGTGGACACCAGGTAAATTCCAACAAAATACTGTTGCAGATGATTCTGATTTTATTAAAGGTGCTGCAATTGGAGTTTGGTGTGATAATCCAAATTTAGTTGAAGAAGATGTTATAACTGATGATATTAGCGATGAATTGAGAGCGCTTGCAAGTAAATCATGGAATGTTAGAAGCAATCAAATAACTACTTTTGAACAATTCCAAGATAATTACGAAAAATTAGGTAATGTTGCTGGTTTTGAAAAACAGTCACAATTACCTGATTCAGGAGAATTTTTACTTGCAGAAGATTTAGGAAAAGTAACTTTAAAATATATAAGCGAAAGTGGAAAAATTTTAAAGAATGATGTAGTTAAATATGGAACAGTTGGTGAAGATTTTGAATTTAGTGGTGATGATATTTATGGTTATCGTTTAATATCTAATCAACCTGTAAGTGGTAAATATACAAAAGAAGGAAATACATTTACTTTTGTGTATGAACTATATTGTGATAAAACTGAACTTGCAAATGAGATCAATAATCCTTTATTAAGTGAAAATTATATTAGAGAAACAATTTCTGATTATATTTCTTTATATCAAACAGCTAAAGAAGTATATTTAGATGAAAATAGTGAGCAATTAGCAGTTGATGAAGCATTAGCTGATTTGACCAGTGCTAAAAATAAAGCAGTAGAATTAAAATATTATCCACTATACATAGAAGTAAATTATCCACTTGAAAACAATGGATATGT
>JAETPY010000164.1 GCA_021770925.1 Erysipelotrichaceae bacterium
TTTCTTTACTGTTATTGAAAAACCATACCAACCCGATTTACTATAAATGATGGTGAATTCATCCTGATCAATTAAATCCTTTTGTTTTTTAATCATCTAATGTCCTCCTTTTCATTCTTTTGAATCCGTTTTGAATAAATCATCGATTGATACATCTAAGGCAGAGGCAATTATTTTAACTTCTGCAATTTTAAGAATTCTTCTGCCATTAATAGCATCACAAAAACTTTGTTCACTGAATCCAGCTAATTGAGCTATTTTTTTCTGTTTTAGTCCTTTTTCATTTAGAATTTTTACAATGTTTTGCGCTACTGGACTGTTATAATTTATTATATTATTTGTTCTCATTACTCAACCTCCTTTTAAATAAGTTCGGTTTACTCAACCTATATCATCAGTATAGTCGAGTTTTACAACCTAGTCAATATTAAAATACGAAATTCTCAAACTTTTTTTATTGACGTTCTAATATTTCGACTTTATAATTTTATTTGTAAAGAGACGGGGTGAAAACATGGCATTTAAAGAACAATTAAAAGCAGCACGATTGGCAAAAGGATATACTCAAGAACAATTAGCTACAGCTATAGGAGTTGCTAAATCAACATTTACTGGTTATGAAAAAGGGAATAGCGAACCAAATATGCTGACTATAAAAAAGTTAATGGAAATTTTAGAAGTTGATGCTAATTATTTATGGTATGACGAAAATGACAACAGTAATTCATTTGTGACATCTTTTATTGAACAACAAATCATAAAAAAATATCGTTTAATTGATGAAACTGGAAAAAATACAGTTGAGTTTGTATTAAATGATATATATGATCGGTGTGTTAAAGAGCCTGCTCCACTATATGAAACAGTATTAAAACCTGCTTATCAGTGTGGTCTAAGCGCAGGTACTGGTTTATATGCTTTTGATGATGTACCAACAGAACAGATAGAAGTTCCAATTGATTTTAAAGATATAGACTTCGTTATAAGCGTTAGTGGTGATTCAATGGAACCGACTTACCGTGACGGTGATAAAGTAATGATAAAAAAACAGCGTGATATTAAAATTGGCGAAATTGGAGCATTTATGGTTAATGGTGAGGCATATATAAAAGAACTTGGTAACAAATGTTTGATATCTCATAATAAAAAATACGCACCGATCCATTTTAACGAATCAATGCGCATAGATTGTATCGGAAAAGTTATAGGGAAATTATAAACTCCAGAATTAATTATATTTAGATATGAAAAAGATTCAAAAATCATTAAAAGAAAAAAAATCTATTTTATGGATAATTATATTTACATTACTATTACTTTTTATCGGTGCACCCTTATTTAATGCAATTGCAACAAATAAATGGTCCCTTCATTTTATCAATGAGAATAATTATGATGCTTGGATTGGTTATTACGGATCTGTATTAGGCGGCGCTTTAACCCTAGGTGGTGTTTGGTGGACTATTAAAGAACAAGATAATCAGCGAAAAGAAGACAAACGGATTGAATACAAGCCTATTATTCAAATAAAAAATCATTATAAAGATGCCATTATCAATAATAACATACTTACAGTATACTACGAAATAACAAACATAGGACGAGGTGAAGCAAAATATATAGACTTCAACTTACAACCCTATTTTTTTAAAGAAAATAATATAGATAAATATCCATTAAAACTTTTACAATATCAAATAACTAATTTAGACATTTTAAATATTAATGAAACTAAAAATATAAGAGTAAATATTGATGTAAGTCCCATAGACTTTGAGAATTATAATAAATTAATTAATCTTCAAATAAAATTATCGTATAAAGATTTATATGAAGATATTATTTATTATACAAATAAATCCGATAATATAACTGTTTATAACAATATGGAAACAGGGGGATTTTGGAAAATTGCTGTAAATGTTACAGAAAAGAATGGTAAAACTTTAATCACCGATCCAGTCATTGAAATTAACGAATAAAAAAGACCACCTTTTACGAGGTGGTCTAACAGTAGTATAGTTATAACGAATTATTCCAATTGCACACTGTTATAACTATGCTCCTATTATATCAAATAAAGGAGTTGTTTTAAATGTCAATTAGAGAAGTAAAATCAAAAAAAGCAAAAAAAGGAGTTACATATAGAGTTTATTTCGATTATAAAGATAAATATGGAAGACCTCAGCATTATTCAAAGAGTGGCTTTGTTAAAAAAACAGATGCACAAAATCATGAAAGACTTATATATTCTAAAATAGTTGATGGATCGTTGATAAATATAAAAAAAACGTTTGGCGATGTCTGGGAGGAATATATAGAAATTGATCCCCACACTTCAGTGACTACAAAACAGATTCGCAGTTCATATTATAATAAACATATACGACCACAGTTTGAGGATGCTGATATTACACTTCTTGATTACACCATAATTCAGA
>JAETPY010000022.1 GCA_021770925.1 Erysipelotrichaceae bacterium
ATAATATTTCTAACACTTTTTTGGCCACATAAAAATATCCAGTCAATACATGTACCCTTATAGTTGGGTATTTTTATTTTTACCTAAACGAATCGAAATTCCTATTAGATAAAAAAGAAAGCCTTAACGGCTTTCTAATTAACTTGATACATTATTCAATAATATCAGAAATATTTCCAGAACCTACTGTTCTACCACCTTCACGGATTGAGAATTTAGTTCCTTTTTCAATTGCGATTGGTGCAATTAATTCTACAGTTAACTCAACATTATCTCCAGGCATAACCATTTCTACACCATCTGGTAATTGAATTACACCAGTTACATCAGTAGTTCTGAAGTAGAATTGTGGTCTGTAGTTAGCGAAGAAAGGAGTATGACGTCCACCTTCATCTTTACTTAAGATATATACTTGAGATTTAAATTTTTTGTGTGGATTAACTGATCCAGGTTTAGCTAAAACTTGCCCACGTTGGATTTGATCACGGTTAATACCTCTTAATAAAACCCCTACGTTATCTCCAGATTCAGCATAATCTAATAATTTACGGAACATTTCGATACCAGTAGCAACTGTATTTTGAGTTTCATGAATACCAACGATTTCAAGAGGATCGTTTAATTTTAATTGTCCACGTTCAACACGTCCAGTAGCAACTGTACCACGTCCAGTAATAGTAAATACATCTTCTACTGGCATTAAGAATGGTTTATCAGTATCTCTAGTTGGAGTTGGGATATAAGTATCTACAGCTTCCATTAACTCATGAATAGCTGGAACCCATTTTGGATCTCCTTCTAAAGCTTTCAATGCAGAACCACGGATAACTGGAGTGTCATCACCTGGGAAATCATATTCGCTTAATAATTCACGAACTTCCATTTCTACTAAGTCTAATAATTCTTCGTCATCAACCATATCACATTTATTCAAGAATACAATGATATAAGGTACACCTACTTGACGAGATAATAAGATATGTTCTCTTGTTTGAGGCATAGGCCCATCTGTTGCAGCAACTACTAAGATAGCTCCATCCATTTGTGCAGCACCAGTAATCATGTTTTTGATATAGTCGGCATGACCTGGACAGTCAACATGTGCATAGTGACGAGTAGCTGTTTGATACTCAACGTGTGCTGTGTTGATTGTAATACCACGTTCTTTTTCTTCTGGAGCAGCATCAATTGATGCATAATCCATAGCTTGTGCTTGTCCTTCTTTTGATAAAACTGTTGTAATAGCAGCAGTTAATGTTGTTTTACCATGGTCAACGTGACCAATAGTTCCGATATTTACATGCGCTTTAGAGCGGTCAAATTTTTCCTTAGCCATTTAAGGTTCCTCCTAATTTATATTTTTGTACATATACATTCTAATTTATTTACTTGAAAAAATCAATAAGATTTTAACTAGAGACTAATCGTTTCCACCGTTTTTCTTAATAATTTCTTCTCTTATAGATTTAGGTACAGGTTCATATCTATCAAATCTCATAGTATAGTTACCTCGACCTTGAGTAAACGAACGCAAATCTGTTGCATATCCAAACATTTCTGATAAAGGTACAGATGCCTGAACAGAAACTGCATTTCCTCTTTCTTCTTGTCCTTCAATCATACCACGACGTGATGATACATCACCCATTACACTACCTAAATATTCAGCCGGAGCAACGACCTCCACAGCCATGATTGGTTCTAAAATTACTGGAGCACATTTTTTTCCGGCAGCTTTAAGTGCTAAGCTCGCAGCTACTTTATATGCCATCTCTGATGAATCGACATCATGGTATGATCCATCAAACAATGTAGCTTTAACATCTAATACTGGATATCCAGCAATCATTCCTGTTTCTAGAGCGTCTTCTAGCCCCACTTTAACTGAATTGATATATTCTCTAGGTACCGCACCACCAACAACTGCATCAACGAATTCAAACCCTTTACCTTCATTAGGCTCAAATTTGATCCAAACATGACCATATTGTCCACGACCACCTGATTGCTTAACATATTTACCTTCACAATCAGCCGTTTGAGTAATTGTTTCACGATAAGCAACTTGTGGAGCACCTACATTTGCTTCAACTTTAAATTCTCTTTTTAAACGGTCAACGATTACATCTAAGTGTAATTCACCCATACCAGCAATTACAGTATCTCCAGTTTCAGGATTTGTGTAAGTTTTAAATGTTGGATCTTCTTCAGCAAGTTTTGATAGCCCAGTACCAAGTTTGTCTTGATCTTGTTTTGTTTTTGGTTCAATAGCAAGTTCAATAACCGGTTCAGGGAATTCCATCTTTTCAAGAATAACGAAGTTCTTTTCGTCACAAATAGTATCACCAGTTGTTGTATTTTTAAAACCTACTGCAGCAGCAATATCTCCTGCATACACAGTGCTAATTTCATTACGTTTATTAGCATGCATTTGTAAAATACGTCCTAAACGTTCTTTTTTGTCTTTTGTAGAGTTTAATACATAACTTCCAGCTTCAGCAGTACCTGAGTAAACACGGAAGAATGTTAATTTACCTACAAATGGATCAGCCATAATTTTGAAAGCTAATGCTGCGAATGGTTCCTCATCAGAAGCGTGTCTTTCAATTTCGTTATCATTTTCATCAATACCTTTAATTGATGGAATATCAGTAGGTGCAGGTAAGAAATCAATAACTGCATCTAGCATTGGTTGAACACCTTTATCTTTATAAGCAGATCCACATAAAACAGGGAATAGTTCAACTGCTAAAACCCCTTTACGGATAGCTGATTTGATTTCAGCTTCAGTTGGCTCTTCACCTTCTAAAACTTTCATCAATAAATCATCATCATAAGAAGCAGCAGAATCTAACATTTTAGCACGATATTCTTCTGCTTGTGCCATATATTCTTCAGGAATATCTTTGTAAACAACATTTTCACCTTTATCTCCTTCAAAATATACTGCTTTCATTTTAATTAAATCAATAACACCTTCAAATGTATCTTCAGCACCTATTGGCAACTGAATAGCTACACCTTCAACACCTAATCTTTTCTTTAAAGACTCTACAGACATAATGAAGTCTGCCCCAGTAGCATCCATTTTATTACAGAATACAATACGTGGTACTCCATAAGTTGTAGCTTGACGCCAAACTGTTTCAGTTTGAGGCTCAACACCTGCCTTTGAATCTAATACAGTAACTGCACCATCTAATACACGCAATGACCGTTCAACTTCCACAGTGAAATCAACATGGCCTGGTGTATCGATAATATTAACACGATATCCATTCCATTGTGCAGTTGTTGCTGCAGAAGTAATTGTGATACCACGTTCTTGTTCTTGTTCCATCCAGTCCATTTGAGAAGCACCTTCATGAGTTTCTCCAATTTTATGGATTTTTCCTGTGTAATAAAGAACACGTTCAGTTGTTGTTGTTTTACCAGCATCAATATGAGCCATGATTCCAATATTACGAGTTTTATCTAACGAGAATTCACGAGACATAATTTTTCTCCTTTCTTAATTTTTTATTGAAAATTACCAACGGAAATGAGCAAACGCTTTATTAGCTTCTGCCATTTTATGTGTATCTTCTTTCTTCTTAACAGATGCTCCAGATCCATTAGAAGCATCAATAATTTCATTAGCTAAACGATCAACCATTGTATTTTCATTTCTTAAACGCGAATAATTTACTAACCATCTTAATCCTAAAGTCATTCTTCTTTCACCAGATACTTCTACTGGTACTTGGTAGTTAGCCCCACCAATACGTCTAACTTTAAGTTCAAGAACTGGCATAATATTGTTAATTGCTTGATCAAAAACTTCCATTGCTGGATTTCCAGTTTTTTCTTCAACTTTTTTAAATGCATCATATAAGATGTTTTGCGCTACACCTTTTTTTCCATCAAGCATAATGTTGTTGATTAATTTAGATACAGTTTTTGAATTGTATACTGGATCAGGTAGAACGTCTCTTTTAGCAACTTGACCTTTTCTTGCCATTTAATTTTCCTCCTATACTTGATTTTCTTAAGCTTTTGGTTTCTTAGCACCATATCTAGAACGGCCTTGTTTACGATTATTAACTCCAGCACAGTCCATAGTACCACGTACAATATGGTAACGAACCCCTGGTAAATCCTTAACACGACCACCACGAATTAAAACAACACTATGTTCTTGTAAGTTATGTCCAATTCCTGGAATATATGCAGTTACTTCCATACCATTTGATAATCTAACACGGGCATATTTACGTAAAGCAGAGTTAGGTTTTTTAGGTGTCATGGTAGCAACACGAGTACAAACACCACGTTTTTGAGGTGAGTTAGTTATAGTTGGCTTTTTAGCCAATGAGTTAAACCCTCTGTTCAACGCTGGTGATTTTGATTTTGTAGTTTTGTCGGTACGACCTTGTCTTACTAATTGATTAATAGTAGGCATTACTTTTCTCCTTTCTTCCATATTCAAACACACAATACCGAGTGTTTCATATTTCGTAATAAACAACGCGCCCCACAACGGGCACCGTAGATTATAATAATCTATTTATCTTGGCATGTCAACACATTTTTTATTTTTATCATAAATATTACATTTTACTATATATAATATTTTGACACTTTCTTTACTCTAATCATATTTTAAATATAAAAACAATTATTCTAAATAACTATAATCATTTAACTCTCCTATAAGCATTAATATTTAAAATTTTCTATCAAACATCAAAATGCTATTAAATAATTATTTGACATGACACTTTTTTCATTTCAATCCCCTTCAACAACAATATATTAATGAAATTATCTTGCCAAAAGCAAATATATCAATTTTATCAAATCATCAATATCTTTCCAGCTTTATACAAAAAAATCCATTATACTCAAATTAATTCTACTTTTTAAACTTTTATACACTGCCATTAAAACAACAGAAAAAACAAGCAGGATTATTCTGCTTGTTCTAATATTTCACTATCTTCGGATGTAATAACTGTTTCACTCACACCTTCATCAAATTCCTTCTGAGCTGCTTCAAAAGCTTCCTCAGCTTCACGAGCTAAAGTTTCTGGCGACTTTAACGGTCCACGAAGTCCTGTTCCAGCTGGTAATAATTTACCTATTAAAACATTCTCTTTTAATCCCTTTAACAAGTCCTTTTTACCTTTAATTGAAGCATCAGTTAAAATTTTTGTAGTTTCCTGGAACGATGCAGCTGATAAGAAAGATTCTGTTTCAAGAGATGCTTTAGTAATCCCAAGTAATACTGGTCTAGCAACAGCAGGGTGTTTACCTGATCTTAAAACATCTCGGTTTAATTCAGTGAAAGCATTGATATTAATATTTGTACCAGGCAGGCAACCAGTATCGCCACCTTCAATTACTTTCATCTTTCTTAACATCTGTTTAACAATAATTTCGATGTGTTTGTCAGATATTTCAATCCCTTGAATACGATAAACCTTTTGAACTTCTTTAATAATATAATTTTCAACCGCTTCAACATCCGCAACTGATAACAACTCTTTTGGATCAATCGAACCTTTGGTAATTTTGTCACCTATATTGATATGATCTCCAAGATCAACTCTAATCTTTGCACCATAAGGAGCTAAATAACTACGTGTTTCTAATTTATTAGTAACTACAACTTCCATTCTTCCTGCATTATCAATCAAATCAGTTACTTCTCCTTCAATTTCACTAATGATTGATTTTGCTTTAGGATTACGAGCCTCAAACAACTCTTGAATACGTGGTAACCCTTGAGTAATATCCGCTCCACCGGCAACTCCTCCATCATGGAAAGTACGCATTGTAAGCTGTGTCCCAGGTTCTCCAATTGATTGAGCAGCCATAATCCCTACTGCCTCACCCAATTCAACAACATTACCAGTAGCTAAATTACGTCCATAACACTTACGACAAACCCCGCCTTTAGCGCTACATCCAAGAACTGAACGAATTTCAACTTCTTTAATACCAGCATTAACAATATCTTCTGCTATCGCTTCATTAATTAACTCTCCAGCACCAATAAGCATTTCTCTTGTTTCTGGATGAAAAATATCTTTTTGTGAAAAACGTCCTACTAAACGGTCACGCAATGGCACAATAACAGATTTATCATCATTATTATATAATTCTGTTACAATGAACCCACGATCAGTTCCACAATCTTCTTCAGAAATAATAACTTCTTGAGCGACATCAACTAGACGTCTTGTTAAATATCCAGAATCAGCGGTCTTTAAAGCTGTATCAGTAGACCCTTTTCGAGCACCATGAGTAGAAATAAAGAATTCCGACGCTGTTAAACCTTCTCTAAACGATGATTTAATAGGCAACTCAATCGTTTCACCTTTTGGATTCGACATCAAACCACGCATACCAACTAATTGGGTAAAGTTTGAAAGCGATCCACGCGCCCCAGAATCTGACATAATAAAGATTGGATTTCGATCATCAGCTTCAAATTCTTGACGAACAACTTCCTGAACATCATCTTTTACATCAGTCCATAATTTAATAACATTTTGATATCTTTCAGATTCTGTTAACTTACCTTTGTTATAGAATTTTTTAATTTGTTCAAGTTTCTCATCCGCCTTTTCAAAAATTTCATATTTAGCTTGAGGAACCTGAATATCATATACAGATACAGTTGTACCAGCGATAGTTGAATAATAAAAACCTTGATCTTTTAGTTTATCAAGCATTAAGCTAGTATCGGACATCGCCTGGTGCTTAAATACTTCATCAATGATCTTTCCTAAAGATTTCTTGTTTAACGGCTTGATAATTGGCTGATTCTTAATATGTTCTTTTATATTTGTACCCATTGGTACAAAATATTTATCAGGCGTAGCAACTAAATTTTCACTACTTGGATCATTGATAAATGGGAATTGACCATCAAAAATATCATTAAATAAAATCTTACCAACAGTTGTAATCAGATAACAATTATTTTGGGCTTCTGTAAATGTACTATTATTTAAAGCCGCTGCCTTAATTGCTACTCTTGTATGCAGCCCTACTATTTTTGCAAAATAAGCATGATCTACTTCATTGCGATCAGCAAAAACTGTTCCTTCACCAATACCATCTTTATCTTCTAAAGTTAAATAATAATTACCTAAAACCATGTCTTGAGAAGGGGTAACGATTGGTTTACCATCCTTAGGTCCCAAAATATTGTTTGATCCTAGCATTAATTGACGTGCTTCTTGAATAGCTTCCTCACCTAATGGCACATGGACAGCCATTTGGTCACCATCAAAATCAGCGTTAAATGCAGGAGTAACCAGCGGATGTAGACGAATTGCTCGTCCTTCTACTAGTTTTGGTTCGAAAGCCTGAATTCCTAATCTATGAAGAGTAGGAGCACGATTTAATAATACTGGATGTTGTTTGATAACCTCTTCTACGATCGGCCAGATACGATCATCCATTTTTTCAATTAATCTTTCAGCCGCTTTAATATTAGTCGCTAACTGATCTCTTACTAGTCCATTAATTACAAATGGTTTAAATAAATTTAATGCCATTTCACGAGGAATACCACATTGATACATTTTTAAATCTGGACCAACGGCAATTACTGAACGTCCTGAATAATCAACACGTTTACCAAGTAAGTTTTGACGGAAACGACCTTGTTTACCCTTTAGTGTATGACTTAAAGATTTTAATGCACGTCCACCAGCTCCAGTAATAGGTTTAGAACGACGCCCATTATCAATCAATGCATCTACTGCCTCTTGCAACATTCTTTTTTCGTTTTGAACAATAATAGAAGGTGTACCTAATTCTAACAATTTCTTTAAACGATTATTACGAGTAATAACTCGACGATACAAATCATTTAAATCAGAAGTAGCAAAACGTCCACCATCCAATTGCAGCATTGGACGTAAATCAGGTGGTATTACTGGTAAAGCCTCTAAAATCATCCACTCTGGCTGATTTTCTGAAGATCTAAAAGCTTCAATAGCTTCTAATCGCTTTAATAATTTTGTTCTTTTTTGACCTTGTGCCTCTTTTAATTCTTTACTTACTTTTTCAAATTCAGAATCAAGATCAACCTGTTTTAATAATGTTTGAATTGCTTCAGCCCCAATTTTAGCTTCAAATGTATGTCCAAACTGTTCAAAACATTTACGATAATCTCTTTCAGATAGCACCTGCTTATATTCCAAAGGTGTACTCCCTTTATCAATAACTACATAAGAAACGAAATAGATGATTTCTTCAAGCTGCTTAGGTGACATATCAAGAATAAGTCCCATTCTTGAAGGAATTCCCTTTAAGTACCAAATATGAGCTATAGGTGTTGCCAATTCAATATGTCCCATTCTTTCACGACGTACAGCTGATTTCGTTACCTCAACACCACATCGATCACAAACAACCCCTTTATAACGTACTTTCTTATATTTTCCACAGCTACATTCCCAATCCTTAGAAGGCCCAAAAATTCTTTCACAAAACAATCCGTCCTTTTCTGGTTTTTGAGAACGATAGTTAATTGTTTCTGGTTTTTTAACTTCACCATAAGACCATTCGCGAATCTTTTGAGGAGAAGCTAAACCAATTTGAATTGCTGAAAATTTATTTGTATTTGCCATCGTTATTCCTCCTATAATGATTCACTTTCTTCAAAATCGTCTTCTTCGAAGTCATCAGCTTCGAATTCATCCTCTTCACACGTTTCACAATCTTCATCCACTTCTAAATCGTCTTCAACGATTTCCTCAGCTATTTCATCTTCAGTATTTGGAGCTTCAATTACTTCATCTTTATCAATACTACGAGGGAAGCGATGTTCTTCTTCTTCAATATTACGCATATCTACTTCATTATCATTTTCATCCAATAGACGAATATCTAACGCTAGAGCTTGTAATTCTTTTTTTAATACCCTAAATGATTCAGGTAGTCCTGGTTCAGGTAATTGCTGTCCTTTAACAATTGCTTCATAAGTTTTAACACGTCCAACAACATCATCTGATTTAACAGTTAAAATTTCACGCAATGTATAGGCAGCACCATATGCTTCAAGAGCCCAAACTTCCATTTCTCCAAATCTTTGACCACCATTTTGTGCTTTACCACCTAATGGCTGCTGTGTTACCAATGAATATGGTCCTACAGAACGGGCATGCAATTTATCATCAACCATATGAGCTAATTTAATCATATACATAATACCGACCGAAATATTATTATCAAAATATTCTCCAGTTCGCCCTGAAATCACTGGCTGTTTACCATCCTTTGACATCCCAGCTTCAGCCATAATATCTTCAAGATCACTTGGGTGTAAACCATCAAATGCTGGAGTTGCAATATATAAACCTAACTGACGAGCTGCATAACCTAAATGTAACTCAAGTACTTGCCCGATATTCATACGAGAAGGAACCCCTAATGGATTTAACATAATATCTAATGGTGTACCATCTTCTAGATGCGGCATATCTTCAATAGGTAAAATTTTAGAGATTACCCCTTTATTACCATGGCGCCCTGCCATTTTATCTCCTTCAGAAATTTTTCTTTTTTGCACAATGTATACTTTAACTACCTTATTTACTCCTGGCTGTAATTCATCACCATTTTTTCTTTCAAACACTTTAATATCATGAACAATTCCAGCCCCGCCATGAGGAACCCTTAATGAATTATCCTTAACCTCACGAGACTTTTCACCAAAAATAGCTAATAATAATTTTTCTTCAGCCGAAAGCTCAGCCTGTCCTTTAGGAGTTACTTTACCAACTAAAATATCTCCCTCTTTAACTTCGGCACCAATCATAATAATACCATCACTATTCAAATTTTTACGAGCTTCATCCCCAACATTAGGAATATCTCGAGTAATTTCCTCAGGTCCTAATTTAGTGTCACGGCATTCAATTGCATATTCATCAATATGAATTGAAGTATATACATCTTCCTTCACTAATCTTTCTGACATAATAACCGCATCTTCATAATTATATCCATTCCATTCCATGAAACCTACTAATACATTTTGTCCTAAAGCTAATTCCCCTTGTTCCATAGCTGGACCATCAGCAATTACTTGTCCTTTTAACACCTTTTCTCCAAGGTCAACAATTGGTTTATGATTAATACATGTACCATTATTAGAAATCTTGAATTTAGCCAACCGATAACGATGTTCCACTCCTTCATTATCTTCTACAATAATTTTTTTTGCATCAACATATTTAACTGTACCATCTTCATGAGCTACTACTGCAGCTCCAGAATCACGTGCAGCCTGATGCTCCATTCCTGTACCTACAAATGGAGTATGAGGGTTCAACAAAGGTACCGCCTGACGCTGCATATTAGCACCCATCAATGCACGTGTAGCATCATCATTTTCAAGGAAAGGAATACATGAAGTAGCAACAGAAACGATTTGTTTTGGTGAAATATCAATAAAATCCACCTCTTCACGTTTAGCCATGATATTTTCTCCTAAATGACGTGCAATAACCTGATCATCTAAAATAGTCCCAGCTCTATCTGTTTTCACATTAGCTTGAGCAATAATATAATTTTTTTCTTCATCTGCCGTTAAATATCGCACATCATCTTCATCAATAACACAGTTATTAACTTTACGGTATGGTGTTTCAATAAATCCATATTGATTAATTTTAGCATAAGATGCTAAAGTTGAAATCAATCCGATATTAGGACCTTCTGGTGTTTCAATTGGACAAATTCTACCATAGTGAGATGCATGAACATCACGAACTTCATAACCAGCCCGATCTCGGCTTAATCCTCCTGGTCCTAATGCAGATAGACGACGTTTATTTGTCAATTCAGCAAGCGGATTGATTTGGTCCATGAATTGAGATAGCTGTGAAGAAGAGAAAAATTCTTTAATTGCTGCTGTTAAAGGACGAATATTCGTCAATGATTGTGGTGTGATTGAATCCACTTCAGACAATGACATTCTCTCCTTAACAACCCTTTCCATTCTTGATAATCCAATTCTAAACTGATTTTGTATTAATTCTCCTACTGAACGTACACGTCGATTACCCAAATGATCAATATCATCTAATAATCCAATTCGTGCCATTAAATTAACTCGATCTTCAGCAGTTAAATCTAAAGAATTATATATATCAACTAAATTAAACATGTATGAATAAGCAGCAATCATATCAGAAATAGTAACAAATTTACTATTTAAAGATAGATCTGTTCCAATTACACGCATTTTTTTAATCTTAGTGTCATCAACATAAACATCTAATACTTGAATAACACCATTTGATTCTAATCTAGGGTTGGTATTAAGTTCACGAGTATGAGCACCAGCTTCAAGTACTGGTTTTATTACATCAATAATTTCTTGAGTAATCAAAGTTCCTTCTGGACATACTACATCACCATTAACATCTATCAAATCCTGAGCTAAAATACGTCCTGAAATACGATCTAAAAGACTTAATTTTTTCTTAAATTTAAAACGTCCAGCTTTAGCTAGATCATAGCGTTTACAGTCGAAAAATTTTGCAAATAATAAGTTATTAGCTCCTTCAAGTGTTGCTGGTTCCCCAGGTCTTAATTTATTATAAATTTCAATTAAAGCTTCTTCCATATTTGTTGTATTATCTTTAGCTAAAGTATTCATAATAAACTCATGTTCACCAAAAACATCAATAATTTCATCATTACTAGATAAACCTAAAGCTCTTAATAATACAGTTCCTGGCATCTTTCGGTTACGATCGATACGCACATTTAAAACATCCTTAGCATCATTTTCAAATTCTAGCCAGGTTCCTCTTGATGGTATAATACTACCATTAAATACAGTCTTACCGCTTTTATCTAATGCATCTGCAAAATAAGCACCAGGTGAACGAACTAATTGTGATACAATAACACGTTCAGCTCCATTAATGATAAAAGTACCAGAATCTGTCATTAATGGGAAATCTCCCATAAATACTTCTTGTTCCTTAATTTCACCAGTAGCTGAATTTACTAAACGTAAAGATGCTCGAATTGGAGCTGCATAATTTGCATCTCGATCTTTACTTTCTTCAACTGAATATTTTGCTTCATCAAATATACAATCTACAAATTCTAACGATAATGTTTCATTAAAGTTAGTGATTGGGTAGATATCTTCAAAAACTTCCTTAATTCCAATTTCTTTAAACCATTTATACGAATTTGTTTGAATTTCAACTAAATTTGGAAGTTCTAAAGATCCACTAATTCTTGAATAATTCCGACGAGTAATCTTGCTCTTTGCTTTGGTTATTTTATTTTCCACGTATTAATTCCACCCCTTTATTTTTCTCTATCAACATGTTTTAGAGCGCGCAATAGCGCTTGATTTTAAACATTAATAGGCATTTTAATACTCTATCACAAGGATATTTTAAAGTCAATAACTTTTTTGCCTTTTTTTAAAAAAAACTATTGACAAATAAAAAGTATCGATTATTACTAAACAATCAATACTTTTTTTAATTCAAAATCAACAATTAACAGCTTTCAAAATATAATAACCCTTATCTTTTTTTACTACAACTACATTTTTAAAAACCATTTCTAAATTCTTTTTTGCTGACGGTGCACCTTGCTTCTTTTGAATAACAACCCAAATCTCACCATTAAGATTTAAATGTTCTTTTGCTTCAATCAAAATCTTCGTCACAACCTCTTTACCCGCTCTAATAGGTGGATTAGTTACAATTAAATCATATTTACCCTCAACATTATCATAAACGCTACTAAAAAAAACATTCGCTTCCAATTTATTAATACTCAAATTTTCTCTAGCAAGAGATAACGCCCGTTCATTTACATCAACCATATCAACCCGCAAAAACGGATAAGCACTTTTTAAAGTAATACCAAAAGTTCCATAACCACATCCAACATCTAATAGACTTCTTTTGTTTTCATCAATAGTTATTGCATTTAGCAACACTCTCGAACCATAATCAATCATTTTTTTTGAAAAAACTCCGTTATCACTAACAAACACTAAATCTTTATCACGATAATGAAAAACAAATTGTTCAGGAGCACTTACTAAATCCTCATTATTAGTATAGTAATGTTTCATGTTTCCTCCAAGATAAAAAGAGCCCAAAAGGGCTCTTATTAGTTAAATTAGATTATTTAACTTCTACAGTTGCTCCAGCAGCTTCTAATTTTTCTTTAATTTCAGCTCCTTCAGCAGCAGGAATATTTTCTTTGATTACAGATGGTGCTTTATCAACTAAACCTTTTGCATCAACTAATCCTAATCCAGTAATTTCTCTTACAGCTTTGATTACAGCAACTTTAGTTCCTCCAGGAGCTGTTAATGTTACAGTAACATTAGCTGGTTCACCAGCTGCTTCTTCAGTACCAGCAGCAGCTACAGCTACAGGTGCAGCAGCAGTTACATCAAATTTTTCTTCAATTGCTTTTACTAAATCATTTAATTCTAAGATTGTAGCTTCTTCTAAATAAGCTAAGATATCTTCATGTGTTAATTTTGCCATGTTTATTTTCCTCCAATTTTATTTAGCTGATTATTCAGCTGTTTCTTCTTTAGTTTCTTCATTAGCTGCAGCTTCTACTGGTGCAGCTTCTTCTTTTGCTTCTGCAGTGCTTCCGTTTTCTTTAGCTTCTGCAACAGCTTTTACTACGCGTGCAAATTTGCTAACTGGTGCTTGTAACATACCAAGCAACATAGAGTACATACCTTCACGGTTAGGTAATTTAGAAATTTCTTTAACTTCATCAACATCTAATAGTTTACCTTCAACCACTCCTGCTTTAATTACTAAAGCTTCATGATCTTTAGCGAATTTTGCAAGTACTCTTGCTGGTGCTACAGCATCACTGTTACCAAATGCAATTGCGTTTGGCCCTGTTAATTGTGCATTAAGTCCTTCATACCCAGTTAATTCAGTTGCTCTACGAACTAATGAGTTTTTATAAACCTTAAATTCGACATCTTCAGCACGTAAATTTCTACGTAATTCTGTAACTTCTGCCACAGACAATCCACGGTATTCAACCACTACTGTAGATTGAGCTTCCTTTAACTTAGCAGCGATTTCTTCAACTAACGCGCTTTTTGCTTTGATTGCTTCTACTGACATTGTCACACCTCCTGTAATTTTTTATATATGCAACAATATACTCAAACTAAAACTCTCGTAAAACGAGAGTCAAAGTTAATATATATAATATATTTCTTTAACACCTCGGTAACAAATTAAGGTTTCCCAGTTACTGTCTTGGGTATATTGATTGCGATTAATTAATTGCTGCTACTTAGCAGCTGATATTTTAATACTAGGTCCCATCGTAGATGAGATAACAATATTTTTCATATAAATACCTTTTGAAGTAGAAGGTTTGATTTTAATTAATAAATCATAGATAGCAGTAAAATTCTCTACTAACTTTTCATTATCAAATGATACACGTCCAATAGTTAATTGAACATTTCCTTCTTTATCAGTACGGTAAGTTACTTTACCTGCTTTAGTTTCTTTAACAGCTTTAGCAACATCCATAGTCACTGTTCCTGTTTTAGGGTTAGGCATTAAACCTTTAGGCCCAAGAATACGACCTAACTTACCTAATTCAGCCATCATATCAGGAGTAGCGATCATAACTTCAAAATCCAGCCATCCTTTTTTGATGTCTTCTAAAATTTCTTTACCACCAACAACATCTGCTCCAGCATCCTTAGCTTCTTGTGCTTTAGCTCCTTCAGTAACAACTAAAACTTTTTTAGTTTTTCCTGTTCCGTTTGGTAATACTAATGCTCCACGTAATTGTTGATCTGCTTGACGAGGATCTACCCCTAATCTAAATGCAACATCTACAGCAGCATCAAATTTAACTTTACTTGTTTCTTTTACTAATGCAACTGCTTCTTCGATTGAATAAGCTTTACCTTTTTCAATTAACTTAGCAGCTTCTTGATATCTTTTACTTTTCTTTGCCATTACTTTTCCTCCTTAGTGGTCTAACGGATTATCCTTCCACAAATGACGATAATTTTCTAATTTCTTACTATGCCTCAACTTCAATACCCATGTTACGAGCAGTACCAGCAATAATTTTCATTGCTGATTCTAAATCATTAGCATTTAAGTCTGGCATTTTGTATTCAGCGATTTCTTTTAACTTATCAGCTGACAACTTAGCAACAGTAGTAGTTCCAGCTTTACTTGAACCTTTTTTGATTCCGCAAGCTTTTTTAATCATTTCAGCTGCTGGCGCAGTCTTCAATACAAAACTAAAATCTTTATCTTCATAAACAGTTAATACAACTGGCACAGTTTCACCCATGCGATCTTTAGTTTGATCATTGAATGCTGTACAGAATTTAGGCATTTGGATACCTGCTCCAGCTAATGCTGGACCTGGTTTAGCTCCCCCAGCAGGGAATTGAATCTTCATAACTCTTACAACTTTTTTACTCACGTGACATAACCTCCTATATAAAATTTGTCCGTGCTGTGGTCAAATGGACATTGTCCTTCCACGCATAGTAACACATATCGCGTCACTTACGAATTATACATTAATATTTGATAAATGCAATACTTTTTTTAATTTTATTTCATGTTTGAGTATCTATTTACCGATAATTTATATAAAAAAAATAAGCATTATGAAAAAGTGCATTAACGAAACACATTTCTTAAAATTTTTAAGACCCTCTCATTTTTTATCCTGGCACTTTGCAGTAACTTTAAATTCCAACACATGCTTTTCCGTCGCATTGTTTGTATACGGAACTTTAAAGTCCTCCATAAATCTTAGATGGCCGTCTTTATATTTAAGCATTCACCTGAACATTTTTACATATTCTGCCTCATAATTTGACGCTTACTATATTAGAGTATCCAGTAAATTTAGCAATTTGAATGATATTTTCTGAGATAGTGAAAGAATAGCCTGTTATATAAACAATACTGATTAGTCAAAACAGCAAAAAAAGCCAGTTAAAATAATTTGATAAACCCAAGTTAATATAAAGCGCTAAACAACAATCGACATAACGTTCTTAATATTTCTCCTATATCATTTTTTGTTGATCATAATACTTTGGAGTGAAGACAATATACTAATGATTTGTTTTTTGAGCCATATTTATTACCTTTATCACTCCACCTACATAGCTGGTAGTTTTTTATTTCGCGTACTTCGTATCCTCAACTGCCTAAAGTACATATATTCATACAAGTATGAATATTAAATAAAAAATATCTGTAGATATTATTTATTAATATCACAGATATTTTTAGTTTTCAAAAATTTGATAATCTTTTTAATAAATTAAAATTCTTTTCTTCTGCTTACATAAATACCTGAAGCAGCTAACATCATTAAAGCAGCTAATGACACATAGTATGTTGAATCTCCAGTTTTAACCCCTTCAACAGCTGTTGAACTGTTTAAAGTAGCATCTGATGGTTCATTACTATCTGGATCTGTAATACTTTCTTCTGCTTTTGTCTGTTTTGCTAACCATTGCCAAGCATTTACTCCGTTTTCATCATAACACTCGTTGTTATCAAAGTATACCCATGACCAATGTCCGTCATATACATATGGTGTTCCATCTGCATTTGTAAATCTTCCTGTTGTATCATGTACATCTTCAAATACTGATACATGTACATTTGCTGCTCTTGCTTCTAGCAGTCTTGTTACCGTTGCTTTTGTACATAATTCTGGATTTACTGTCTGGTCTGTTTTTGCATATGTAAACCAGATTGGCATATCTTTTATTGCTTCAATTTGTTCATCACTAATATATTGATCCTGGAATGCTTCGCAGATTGGATATGCTGCCGCAAAATAATCTGGGTGTTTCAAAATCATTTCCATTGTCATATAACCACCGTTTGAACATCCCCCTATAATTATGCGATTCGGATCAATGTCATCATTTGCTTTAACATAAGTATCAATTAGTTCAAATAAACTTTCTGCATAGCATGATCCTTTGTCTCCATTTTGATATGCTCCTGTTCCATCATCCATCCACATTGTTGGTGATTGTGGTGCTAAAATATATACTCCTTCAAATAAGTTTTGGAATTCATTCCCTGCTAATGCTGTTACCTCATTTGCAAGCAAATCAATTGTTGGATCCGTTCCTCCTTCTCCTGCTCCATGTAACCAGATCACTAAGGCATTTTTCTGATTATCTTCAGCTGGTACATAGTCTGCATATGAATATACAGTTCCGTCTGTAGCCGTATATGTTTTAGTTGTATCAAAACCATCTAATTGTTCGCAGATTCTTTCTGCTGGATCTGATACATTTATATCGGCTTTGATTGCTAAGGCATTAATCACTTCCTGACCTGCTGTTAATGTTGTACCTTCTATCAATGATACATTTAATTTATATGTATTGCACCATACATTTCTTCCACTAATAAAATCGTAGAAGAACGGTGATCCTTCACTTGGTGAAACATACATTTCAATTGTAATATAATTTGAACTGCTTTCAATCTTATTTCCTTCAGCATCAGATGTATAAGCAGCTGTTACTGTTCTTGCTGCCGGCCGATTTGTATAAGATTGTTTTTCTTCTACTACACTGAATTTTTCTTTACTTACTGAGTCGCTGTTAATTGTTTTATCCAAAACAATTACAGTTTTTGTTACTGCTGGTCCCCAGTCATCTCCAACAATATATGCCTTTTGTGTTCCACTTGCCGTTTGATTGTCTAAGGCCATTATTGGTATCTTACATATCCCAACAATCATCAAAGTACACAATAAGCAACTAAATAGTCTTTTTATCATACTTACTCCCCTTTCTTTTTATTATATATTAACATAAATTTTTTTACAAAAATGCTATTTTTTCATCAAAAAAAAGTCATTTTATCATCACATTTTAATATTTTTTAAATTAATTATTCACTTTTATTATATAACTATATTTATGCATTGAATATTCTTTAAAGACATTAAATTATTTCTTAATTCTGTTTTATAAATTTCATTAATTTTTAAGTTTAAAACAATTTTCCTTTTCAAATATTAAATTATTTAATACTAGCTAATAATGACCTCTAATTATAAATATAAAAACCCATAGATAATGAAAATCATTTCTATGAGTTTTTTAGGGATCTGTTTAAATTTTCAGGGAAAATATTTTTATTCTGTTTTTAATTTTCCTTTTTCCTTAATAAAGTTACTCCTGCCAAGCTCAACAATGCAACTGTTCCAAACATTCCAATTAAATTGTTGTCTCCAGTTTTTATGCTTGTAATTGTATCTCTCTTGCTTACTGCTTTATCTATTGTTGTGGAACTATTATCTACTGCTGGTTTATTTACTGTCTCACCTGCACTGCCTGCTACTAGTCCTTCTACTGCTTTTGCCAATAAACTTTGTGCATTATCTACTTCTTCTTGTGTTGCATTTTCATTGTTCATCACCATTTCTGCTGTTGCTAATGCTTCACTTACAGCATTCCATGTTTCTGCTGTGTAATTAGCTGCTACTAATCCTTTTGCTTGATTAATTAGATCTGCTAGTAAATTTTTATTTGGTACTAATCTTAAGTCTAAATATGCTCTTACTAGCGCTTCATACGCATTATCCACTTCTTCTTGCATTGCATTTTCATCTGCTAATACTACTTTTCCAATCTCTAACGCTTCTGCAAACGCACTCCATGTTACACTTATATATAAATCTGCTTTTGTATCTTTTACATTATTTACAAATGAACGTAATGTCGCTTTATCTCCTTTGATGAAGTCTAACATTTGGATTGCTGTTGCTAATCTATCAAATGCTGCATCTACTTGTTCTTGATCTGCAGCTGCATCATCTAATACTGCTAGAGCATCCGTTAAGGCTGCTTTAAATTCTTCAGCTACTGCTGGTACTAAGTTATTTAATTGTTCTTCTGTTACGTTGTTTGCAACATCTACCGCAATTTCTAATGCTGTTTTATTTACTAATGTTACCTCTGATTTTGTTGCACTCATATAATCAATCATCGACATATTTATAGCCCATGGTTCAAGGGTAACATTATCTGATCCATAAAAAGCTTCCATGGCAATTGAGTTTATGATAACTTTTAAATTGTTAATTGCTGATTTTTGAACATCACCTAAACAAATTGTATTGTCATCTAAATAAGTACCACGATAAATAATTTGTTTACCATCATCACTTACAGATGCAATTGCTGTAGTAACTGGATCAGTAAAATATCCAGTCCCACCCCAAATATTAGATACATATCTACTATAAATCACTTCACCATTAACAAGAACATTACCATTATCATCAACAGCTGCTACATAATCATCACCTAATTGTGCAACAACTGTATCTTGACCAGCACCATCAACAATAAATTCTCCCCAGGCTGCTTCTTGATATGCAAACATCATATTTAAATTTTCTTTTAAACTGATTTGTCCATTTTCATCAAACTCTGGAACTATTGTAATTGCACCACCAACAATATTTTGTACTCTTGAAGGTCCACCAGGCATAATCATATCATTACCTGCATGCATTGAAATTCTTGGAGTTGATAATCCACCATTCCAATCTGTCATTACCATACCTTCAAAATCCCATTCTCCACGAAGAACATTAGTACATAAATCATAATTATCTGCAGCTGGTACACCATTAATTAAATTGTATGATGTCATTATTGTCATTGGACGAGATGTCTTAACTGCAATTTCAAAACCTTTTAAATAAATTTCTCGCATAGTACGTTCACTTGCTACTGAATTTGAACTATTACGACTTGCTTCCTGATTATTTAATGCAAAATGTTTTAAACATGCTCCGATACCAGGTGTTTCTTGTACCCCTCTTGTTTCAGCACCTGCCATCATACCAGAAACTAATGGATCTTCAGAATAGTATTCAAAGTTACGTCCACAAAGTGGATCTCTATGAATATTTAAACTTGGTCCAAGAACTACAGTAATACCCATTTCTTTTAATTCTTTTGCAAAAGCACGTCCGACTTCTTCAAGTAATTCAGTATTCCATGTTTGACCACGTAATACTGATACTGGCCATGCTGTACAATACTGATAATAAGTTTCTATTTCACCAGTAGTTACGTCTGTTGCTTCATATTCTTGTTTAACTCTAATACCACCTGGTCCATCTGCTACAACTATCGATGGAATGCCATGTGTATCAAAATATTTAACCGTTGTTTCTCCTGCAGCCCCAGGAATCGTATCTGAACTAGAACCAACAACAGGTGTATTTTCATTAGCAACACCCCAACCAGATCCACAGTTTAAAGTTGCTAATTCTTCAAGACTCATTTTTGCTACAAATTCTTCTATTGTAACATCACCATTATATACATCTAGTAATGTTGCATCAGATTTATCACCAATTTGTACAACTTTTTCATAAGGTTGAGTTGCTGTATATTTTGAATCACTAGTATATGTATATACAGTTTCATCATTATATTCAGAAATATTTTCCACACATTCAATATTATCTGCATTAATTAATATTTTTTTAACATTTGCAATTTCTTCCGCTTCATCAGCATAATTATATGGAGTAGTATTCCCTTTAGATATCTCACTTAATCCATATTGATAAGGATCTCCTAATTGATTACTTAATTGTTCTGTTTTAGCAGCTTTATCCAAATTAATTACTCCTGCTACTTTAGTATTTCTTGAAGAATTACCAACCCGAATTACATAATCACCAGCATCCAATACATATGCCGCCTGATCTGTGTTATAGTATGCCATGTCTTCTGTTTCATAAGTAATTGTCAAGGTTTGTGATTCACCAGGACCAAGAACATCTGTTTTAGCAAATCCAGCTAACTCTTGATATGCTTTTTCTGCATCATCACTATCTGGTGCTGAATAATATACTTCAACTACTTCTTTTCCTGAATATGTATCACCCACATTTGTAACCGTTGCTTCTACAGTAACTTTATCTTCGTTTGCTTCAACACCATCAACTTCGATATTAAAATCTGTATATGACATTCCATATCCAAATTCATACGCTGGTGTAATGTTAAATGTGTCGAAATAACGATATCCTGCATAAATCCCTTCATCATATAATTCAAGATTTTCTTCACTATCATTTCCACCAAATGTTTCACTTGCAGGATAATCACTATAATTTTGAGCCCATGTAGATGTTAATTTACCTGAAGGTGTAACTATACCTGTTAAAACATCAAATGCTGCTGTTCCTGCTTCTTGTCCAGCTTGAGACATATTAATCAATGCATCCAGCCCCTCAATTTCGTCCATAAATTTAGTGTCAATGACACCACCAGCATTTAATACTACTGTTACTTTATCAAAGTTTTTACCTACAAGAGCCAAGTTAGCCTTTTCTGTTTCAGTTAATTCGTAATCACCAACTTCAAACTCAACTTCTTCTCCATTAATTGTAGCTCTTGTCTTTTTAGTTGTTGAACTTCTATCTGCTCCTTCACCAGCATTTCTTCCAATTACATAAATTGCTGTATCAGTTCCCTCTTTAGCCTGGTCAATAATACTTTGAGTTAATTCCATTTCTGGATAAGCAAATGTACTCATTGGATTTGAACCAAAAGCAAGTTTAGCATCATCATATCCGTTAGCAAATTCTTCTAAAAATGCACCAGATGTAACATTATATCCTTTATCTACAAAAGCTTTGTAAATATTAATATTATATCTTTCACTCAAATCTACCATGACATCTCCGCCACCACTAAGTCCACCATTAAAGGGATCTCCAGATCCTGTACCACCACGGATAGTACGAACAGCACTATTACCAAAAAGTGCTACATTTTTTCCTTTGATTGGTAATGCGTTTTCATCATTTTTTAATAATACCATTCCTTCTGATGCAACTTCTCTTGCTAAAGCAGCATTTTCTTTTTCACGTTGGCTGATTGAGTTATCAGTTGTTGCCGCCATAGTCGAAGTTACATTTCCTAACGCCATCATCGCACTTAATAAACTAGCGGATGTAATTTGTTTCCATTTTTTCATATCTCTTCCCCTTTCTATTACATGTATACTCATTATACATAAAATAGTTTTTGTAAGAATGGCATTTCCTTATCAAAAAAAAGTCATTTCCTCATCATATTTCGATATATTTTAGGTGACATATTATTTAATTCTTTAAAAATTTTATTAAATGATTTTATATTTGGAAAACCATTTTTATACACAATATCTATTAATGGATAATCGGTTTCTACTAAATCCTCTTTTGCATGTTGTAGTCTAATTTGATTTAAATATTCTTTAACTGTTAAATTTAAATTATCTTTAAAAATTTTTGCCAAATAACCTTCTGAGATATCAAATTGATTAGCAATAATACTTAACGATAAATCATCCTGATAATTATTCTCGATGTATTTAATAATTTTTACAATTCTGTCTTTACATTTGCTATCTTTAAGTTTAAAACATCCTTTTTTATCAACAGCTAAATTTTCCAATAATATATATATGAGCATTTGACAATAACTTCTTATTCTAATATCATTATACGCACCCTTGTTATCATAAAATCGAATTATTTCAATTAATGTGCGCATTAATCTACTATTAATTTTTTCATCTGGCTGTTGAAAAAATTTTATATCGATTTCTGAGCAACACATTTTTAAATAATCATAATCAATTAGCAAAGCATAACCTTTATATATTTTTTCATTTTTCACAGCATTGATTGCATGAATATCTTTTGAATTAACAATATATACATTACCTGCACTTACGATTTTACTAATCCCATTTATCCATAATTCAAATTTCCCATATAAAGGAATTAAAATTTCAAGACTATTATGCCAATGTTTTTCAATTAATTTCCCTTCTGAATTCTCATTAAAAAAATCATGCAATATAATTGGTAAAGAACAATTATATTTAATCTTTTCATATTTATACATTTCTTACCTCTTTTTATTTCTTTTACATACAAAAACTCATAGAAATGCTCCTTTCATCACCTATGAGTTTGTCGGGCATATGTTTAAATTTTTAAGAAGAACATCTCTATTTTGTTTTTATCAGTAAATATAGTTTTTAATTTTCTTTTTTTCTCAATAATGTTGCTTTTGCTAAACTTAATAACGCAACTATTTCAAACATTCCAATTAAGTTGCTGTCTCCAGTTTTTATGCTTACAGCTGCATCTCCTTTACTTACTACTTTATCTGTTGTTATTTTGTAATAAAACCATTCCTTGAGCTGCAAGATTCATTGATAGCTCTGTATTTTTCTTTGCGAGCAGAAACAATACTATCTGTTGCAGTTATTTTTGCAAGTGCTGGATATACATTCATTATTGCCATAGCAGATGATATAGATGTAGCAAATACATATTTATATATTTTTTCACATTTCCCTCCATTTCCAGCCGTATTTTTTGGCTGGACACATACATATGATTAAAATTCCAATTTACTATTAATCAAAATCAATTTAGAACATTACTATGCAATTTATTTTTATCATAAGTAAGATCTACAATCTCTCTGTTTTCTTCGATCAATAACAAATTTTATTTTTATACTTCTTCTCCTTCCTGTTATGAAGGTTGTAAATATCCATTAGTTAGTATTTAATAGAAAGCGTGCATCTCTACTAAAAAAGGCATTAACAATACTCATTTATAAAAGCTCAATTACTTCTATGAAATAAATATAGTTAATGCCCGCATTACCAGTTACACACTATTTAATAACTTCTATTTCTGTTTAAATTATATTCGCAATTTTGCCAAAAGTAAATAGTAATCACTTACATTTACTGAGTTTTTCCACCAAAATAAATTCTCAATCCTATTGATACGACAAACTTTTATCACACCAATAATTTCTTCTATTATGGATTATTGGGTATCATAATACATCTATATATTTCTTAAAGAATCTATTTCTACCAACGGATATACTTGACTTTTCATCGATAAGAATTATCACCAGGACAGCAAAGTTAAACAATACAACATTCATCTTGATGATCTTTCACTGGAATATGACGATTCTATTGCTCACTTCTCTAATGTTACTAAAACCATAACCACTCAAACTAATGATGAAATTCAAAAACAGTCATTACAACATACCAAAGACAAATATCCAAGAGATACTTATACTTCATTTACTTATTATGGCTGTACCAGCTATTATTTTGAAACTTCATTTGACAACAGTAACCTTATTGATGAAGAAAGTAACATTATACAATTCAACTGTATATATCAAAAGCGTCTCGTTTGATAAAGAAATAGACGAAATAAACAAAGAAAGCGCTAATGCCAAATAAAGAAAAATTAAAGGATTTCTAAAATACTAAATAATTCACAACAAAATAGCCAAAATCCATATAATATCACTGTTTTATGTTTTATTTTAATGTAAAATCTCGAATTCGACAGTTTATGATAAGAAAAGACAAAAAACATTGATATATTAAATGCTTTTTGTCTTTTTTAATGTTGCATGTGATTCCTTATTTTAAAATTTTTTATTGAGGCTTTTTAGCTGGTAATATTCTCTGTTTAATTCCCAGCATGAATTCTTCATTTAATGCGTCACATATTTTTCCACTTGTATATGTCGCCTGATAATAGAGATCATGATTATTGACTTTAGCTGTTTTATAATTCCCAACTTGTAATATATTAATTTTTTTAAATCTAAATTATCTGATACTGTGTATTTAATATAGCCCTCATTATTTGTCTTTAGTGTATAGTATATTGATAAATCGTTATTAAATAATTTTTGAGGTTCATAGCCTTATTTTTCTATAAAAACAGAATTTAATGAAAGTATTCTTAAAATAATTTTAGATATAAATTTATTATATGCACTATTTTATCACTAAAATAGTGCAAAAAGATAATTTAGATAAATGTTGTACTTACAGTTGATAGTACAAATATGACACCATACATAGTATTGATAGTAGTAGCAGTGGTAGTTATTACAGGTATAGTTATTTATAAAAAGAAAAATAAATTTACCTTTTTAACTATTATTAACGATAATCACAAAAAATGGATATATTGATAAATTCTAATAATAATTGAAATAATTAGATTATTAAAAAGTCCATTATTTATATTTCAACATATAAAACTTTTAATTAAAACAATATCAAAATACAATATACAATTAGTTTCACCCCTACAACAAATAAAACTATAATTATAATTTCCATATCATCTGATTTTATTATACAACTTTAAATATTTTTTAACCATTTTATATCCAATGGTCAATAAACTTTTCATCTCATATTCTTCTAACAATTTAAGTCAAAAATAAAAACCCCACAACGGAGGTTTCTATAATTCGATTTCTGTTTTCCATAATCCATGAAGATTACAATATTCATAAACTGTAGCTTTTCCTTTTTTACCAGCAATATCAAAATTAGCCTCTGGCTGATCGTTTGAAGTTAGTGTGACCCTCAAAATATTACCAGTTTCAAATTCTACCCAAATATTACTAATAAAATGTTCTGGTGTCATAGGATGATTTACATCTCCTACTGATACTTTTAACTTACTATCATCAACACTCACTACTGGTACGTGCTTTTCAACAGCAGCATCTATTGATCCCGCTTCTATTACTTCCATCTTTTTACCACAACACATTAGTGGTACCCCATGATCATCAATCATCTCAACAACATTTCCACAGATAGGACATTTCAATAGTTTCATCTTCAATCCTCCTTTCATTTTATCTTTCCCTTGCAACTATATAATATCACAAATAAATAATAATAGTTACTAATATGCTTTATTAAATTCCCCCTTATTATTATTAATAGATTATCTATTTATATACCTTTAATTGATAAAATAAAAGGCTCCAGCAGGAGCCTTTTAATATTATCCTAAATTTTCAACCATTGCAAGATAAGAATCAACTTGTAAAGATGCTCCACCAACTAAAGCACCATCAATATCTGGTTGTTCTAGTAAAGTTTTTAAACCTTCAGGTTTAACAGATCCACCATATTGAATTCTTACTTGATCTGCAACTTCTTGACCATACAAATCAGCAATTACACTACGAATATATGCACAAACATCTTGAGCAATTTCATTAGTCGCTGTTTTACCAGTTCCAATAGCCCATACTGGTTCATATGCAATTACACTGCGTGATGCACATTTTGGACATACATCTTTAAAAGCTGCAACTGTTTGAGTTTTAACAACATCTTTAGTTGTTCCAGCTTCATATTCTTCTAAAGTTTCACCAACACAAACAATAGGTGTCATATCATTCTTTAATACTTGTAACATTTTAGCATTTACTGTTTCATCAGTTTCACCAAAATATTGTCTTCTTTCAGAGTGTCCAAGAATTACCCATTCAACCCCAATTTCTTTTAACATTTCAACACTAACTTCACCAGTATAAGCTCCACTATCTTTAAAATGACAGTTTTCTGCAGCAACTAATAAATTTTTAGTTCCTTCTTTAGCTGTTTGTAAAGCTAAATATGGAGTAGCAATCCCCCAATCTGCACTATCAGATACTTTAGCATCTACGGCTTCAACAAACGCTTTAGTATCAGCGATTGTTTTGTTCATTTTCCAGTTTCCTACGATAATTGGTTTTCTCATTATAATCTCCCCTTATTATTTATCATCAATTGCAGCGATACCTGGAAGAACTTTACCTTCCATATATTCTAATGAAGCTCCTCCACCAGTTGAAATATGAGAAACTTTATCAGCATATCCAAGTTGCATTACAGCAGCAGCACTATCTCCACCACCGATAATAGTATTAGCTCCATCCAAGTTAGCTAAAGCTTCACATACAGCAACTGTTCCTTTAGCAAACGCAGGCATTTCAAATACACCCATTGGACCATTCCAAATTACAGTTTTCGCTCCATCTAAAGCAGCTTTAATATTTTCAACTGATTTAGGTCCAATATCTAATCCCATGTAACCATCTGGAATATCACCTTCAACAACTTTGATATCTCCTTCTTCAGAGAATGCATTATTAACAACTGCATCAACAGGCAAAATTAATTTATCTCCTGCTTTAGCAATCAATTCTTTAGCAATTTCAACTCTATCTTCTTCTAATAAAGAAGTTCCAACTTTTTTACCTTGAGCAACAGCAAAAGTATATGACATACCTCCACCAACAATAACTTTATCAGCAATTTTTAATAAATTTTCGATAACTAAGATCTTATCAGAAACTTTAGCACCACCTAAAATAGCTACCATTGGTCTTTCAGGATCATTTACAGCTTTTCCAATATATGCAATTTCTTTTTCTACTAAGAATCCAGCTGCACTTGGTAAATGAGCAGGAATACCAGCAGTTGAAGCATGTGCTCTATGTACTGAACCAAATGCATCTTCAACAAAAACATCACCTAATGAAGCCCAATATTTTCCAAGTTCAGGATCATTTTTAGATTCTCCAGCTTCATAACGAGTATTTTGTACTAAGATTACTGCACCATCAGCAGCATTTTTAATTGCATCTTCTAATACTGCCCCTCTTGTAGCATTAACAAATGTTACAGGTTTTCCTAAATGTTTTTCTAAGCAAGGAGCAACAACTGCTAAATCATTTTTAGCTTTGTCTTCTTCTGTTTTAACTTTTCCTAAGTGTGAGAATAATACTACACATTTTGGATTTTGTTCTAATAGATAATTGATTGTAGGTAAAGCAGCTACCACACGATTATCATTAGTAATTTCTCCAGTTTCTTTGTTTCTTGGTACATTGAAGTCAACGCGGCATAAAACCACTTTTCCAGCGACTTCGATATCTTTGATTGTTTTTTTATCCATTTTTAATATTCCTCCATGGCTGAATTATATCACTGTTATTCATTGTTTTCAATTAATTTCATATAATATAATGAGGTGAAATATATGGAAAACAACCAATTAATCAGTATTGATAAATTACCAGAATTACTTAAACATAATTATACATTTATCGATCTAAGAGAACCTTTACAATTTAATAAACTTCATTTGCGCAAATTTATCAATATCCCTTATGACTCTTTTATTACCAATCCTCCTAAACTTTCTAAAAATAAACCTGTTTATTTGATTTGTTACAGTGGCAAAAGATCTTTGGAATTAGCCAAACAACTTTCTAGGCAAAGTTATAATGCTTACAGTTTTAATGGCGGATTTTATGCTGTTGAACACCCTATCAATAAACAATACTATTAAAATACTAATATAAAAATACCTTTTATTTTACAATGGTGCATTATAGAATCGCCCCACATATTTTTCCGATTTACTCACATTTATAATTACTTTAGGATCAACTTCTTTTAGTACTGTAATCACATCATCAACTTCGTAACTTGAAACTATTGCTGTCAACATCGACACAGGTGTCTTAGAATAACCTCCCATCCCATCTAAAGCTGTAATTCCATGATGAAATTTTTCACAATATATTGCCATAACATCATCTTTATGCTTTGTAAATATCTGCATCATTACCCGTTTATAGCGGGTATGAAACGTAGATATTGTTTTAGTTGATAAAAATTGAAATAATATTGAATACCCAGCTGCTTCAAAACCAAAAATACAGCCAAACACGCTAAGCATTAAAGCATTAAAAACAAATACTTGATTCCAGATTTCCTTTCCACTTTTATTAGAAACATACAAAGAAATAAAATCTGTACCACCGCTCGAAGCATTCCCTTTTAAAGCAATAACAATACTGCCGCCAAACAAAAAACCGCCAAAAATAACATTTAAGATTTTATCATCAAATAAAGGTATATGTGGAACCAATGGCAAAAACAATGATGTTAAAACAACCTGTAATAAAGAAAAAAATACAAAACGCGGTGATATTTTTTTTACACAAAATAATGCCACAGGTATATTTAAACACAACAATCCAATCGATGTAGGAAGACTCCCTCCCAACAATTCTGCAATCATATCAGCCATAATAGCAATCCCCATAAAACCACCAGATAAAATCCCCGCTGGCCGTACCAGATTCTTAGTGGCAAATGCCATGATAATCGATGATAATAAAACAGCCCCAAAACTAATCAAATATTTTCTTCTTTTTAAATTCATTTTACTAATCCCCTTTTTCTTGCCCCGATTATAGCACAGTGATTGTATCAATTAAAGAACAATTATGATTATTTTCAAACAAAAAGAACGACTAATAGCGCTCTCAAATTTAAATCAATCGGTAGTCTTTTAATTGTTCTTCAATTTCACGTTCATCAATTATACAATGACACTCACCAAGTACAATTGCTGGTTTTGTTTTACCATGATAATCACTACCACAAGTAATTAAAAGATGATGTTTTTTTCCTATCTGATAAAAATATTCAGCTGCTTCGGTTTTATGATAATTACTAAAAGCTTCAACACCTTCAATACCTTGATCTATCATTTCATCAAATATCTCAAACTGCCCATCTAAATTATTACCAGGATGAGCTAAAACTACTGTTCCACCATGTTTCTTTATTAAATCAATTGTTTCCTTTAAACTTGGATAAATTATTTTAGTATAACATGGTTTCCCTTGAGCATAAAAATCCCAATAAAAATTAACAAAAGGATTATCACTTCGCTTACCGCCATCGCGATACGGCTTTAATAATGGATGATCCACGTAACGTTTATCATTTAGTAACACTTCTCCAAACATCTCTCCAGTATAAATACCATTATGTGTTAAACTGTTTAATTTTTCTAAATCAACATCAAATCCTAATTTATTTGTTAATTTTACTTTTTCTGTAGAACACTTTAATTCCTGATTTAAAATATTTTTTTCTAAATCAGCAAAATCAGCATGACAATAATCTATTCCATAACCTAAAACATGAAGATTAATACCATTATATGTACAATCAATTTCTATACCATTTATATACTGTATTCCTAATCTTTTTGCTGCTTCTTTAGCTTCATTAATTGCCTTAACACTGTTATGATCAGTAATCGCCATAATTTTAATTCCTGCCTGATAACACTGTTCAACTATTTGTGTTGGTGTAAACTCCCCGTCATCACTATATTTTGAGTGCATATGCAAATCAATATATCTTTCCATTAGTTGTCTTCCCTTCGTGTTTTATTTTTTAATCGTTTCATCCCCAAATTATATAGACCTACATATATTAATTCATCAAAATTTTCAACATCTATAATTTTCGGCCAATGTTTTTGAGGTAAATAATTAATCAGTTCACTTGCATTAAAAACATCAAAAAAATCACTACACACACCAATAATTTCTGGATTAATTACACAGCAAATTGTCACCAATTGTTTTAACAGCAAACTATTGGGATCACTTTGTAACATTTTATCTTGCTGATGATGTGTAATAAACGGTAAATATGATAGTTCACCTGCAAAATTTGTATATCCTTTACACAATTGTCGATTAATCAAAATGCCACAGCCAATATATTTAATCTTAGGTTGATACATTAAAGCAATATTTTGCGCTTTGGGATAACAATTTGCAAAACCAATACCAGCAGCATTAACATCATTTTCTATCATCACCTCAAGATTAAACCGTTCTCTAATCAGACTAAGCAAATCAATGTTTACTAATTCATCAAAATCACAAATATCTATCTTTCCATCTTGACAAACCCCAGGAATACTCAATGCTAAAATCGCAATTTTACAATCCTTTTCTACAAATTCTTCAATCACTTCCAACAAGTCATTAACTGTACCTGTTTTCTTATTAATTTTTTTTGTTTCTAATACATTTGCTAAAAGATCAATAACATTTAAAATAAAATAAAAATTTGTATCATCTCTCTTTAAACTCAGTGCTGCAAGATGATAATAGTCTTTATTTAATATATATTGCTTTGATTTTCTTCCACCAGTTGAATCCGCTTCACCAGCAAGCTTTATTTCCTGCTGTTTTAATAAATATTGTAAAATATTTGTCGTTGCTGCTAAAGATAAATCTGTACGTTTAGCTAACTTGTTTTTAGTCCAAACCTGCCTATCATAAAAACATTCTCTGATTAAATGAATATTATCTGATTTTAAATCCGTTACCTTAACCAAGCGTCCACCTTCTTTCAACTTTCGTTATAACGTAACGAAAGTTTATAAACTTATTATATCAAGTTTATTATTAATGTAAATGTTTTATTCACATTTATTTGATACAATAATTTCAGAGGTGAAATATAATATGTCCGACTCTTTGATTACCAAACGTGCACTTGCTAAATCATTAAAAGAATTATGCCAGTATCGTAACTTTGAAAAGATTTCTATAAATGATCTTACTAATAATTGCAATTTAAACCGGCAAACATTCTATTATCATTTCCAAGATAAATATGATCTTTTGCAATGGCTCTATTATGATGAGCTATTTGTAGATATTGAAAACATTATTACTTTTAGTAACTGGGATCAATGTCTGCTTAAAGTATTAAAAAAAATTTATCAGGAAAAGGATTTCTATATTAGTACCATTAATACTAATGAACAATATTTTTATCAAGATCTTTATAATTTATCCCAAAAATGTTTTTACGATGCAATTACTAAACTTGATACAAGTAACACAGTTTCAATTCAAGAAAAAAATTTTTTTAGTGAATTTTATGCCTATGGAATTTCTGGAACTGTTCTACAATGGATTAAAACTAATATGAAAATTCCACCTCAAAAATTAGCTCATGACCTAAAAAAAATTGCAACCCAAAGTGAAATATTTGCTGTAGAATTATTGAATAATTAAACAATCTCAAATATTTGTCTAGTATTTAGACAAAATTAATTCTTTGTTTAAATACTTTTTCTTTTTTTCGGCTATACTAATAATTGTAACAGAAAGAAGGAAAATTATGAAAACAACAACCAAATTATTAACTGGTGCTACAATTCTAACTGGAGCCATTGCAACAAAAAAATATCTTGATAACAAAAAAGAAATTAAAAAACCTGTTGAAATAACTAATCAGCAAGCTTATTTAATTGGTGGAGGTCTTGCAAGCATGGCAGCCGCTGCCTATTTAATTCAAGATGGTCATATGAATGGTAAAAATATTCATATCTTTGAAGGAATGAAAATTCTTGGTGGCAGCAACGATGGAGCTGGATCTGTAACGGAAGGTTTCGTTTGTCGTGGCGGTAGAATGTTAAACGAAGAAACATACGAAAATTTTTGGGAACTATTTGATCGAATTCCATCAATCGATCATCCTGGACAAAGTGTTACTAAAGAAATTCTAGACTTTGATCATTTACATCCAACTGAAGCACGTGCTCGTTTAATTGACCGTAATGGTAAAATTTTAGATGTAAAATCTATGGGCTTTAATAACAAAGATCGTTTAACTTTAGGAAAATTAATGATCACACCAGAATCAAAATTGGATAATATTACAATTGAACAATGGTTTAAAGATACACCACATTTTTTTACCACTAATTTCTGGTATATGTGGCAAACAACTTTTGCTTTTCAAAAATGGTCTAGTGTTTTTGAATTAAAACGCTATATGAATCGAATGATTTTTGAATTCCCACGAATCGAAACTTTAGCTGGAGTAACTAGAACGCCATACAATCAATATGAATCTGTTATTTTACCACTTAAAAAATATTTAGATAATCACAATGTTAATTTTATAACAAACGCTACAGTTACCGATATTGACTTTAAAAACGATAATACAATTACAGCTAAAGTAATATATCTAAACAAAAATGGTAAAGACGAAAAAATTATTCTTAACGATAACGATTTATGTATTATGACAAATGCCTGCATGACTGATAGTGCAACGTTGGGAAATTATAAAACACCAGCACCTAAACCGGTTGAAAAACCTATTTCTGGTGAATTGTGGTATAAGGTTGCAAAAAAGAAACCTAGTTTAGGTAATCCTGAACCATTCTTTAACAACATCAAAGAAACTAACTGGGAAAGTATCACAGCAACCTTTAGAGGAAACAAATTTTTAAAGATTATTGAAGAATTTTCAACTAATATTCCTGGCAGCGGTGCTTTGATGACATTTAAAGATTCATCCTGGTTAATGTCAATGGTAGTTGCCGCTCAGCCACATTTTAAAGCTCAAGATGCTAATACGACAATATTTTGGGCATATGGCTTATATACTGACCGTTTAGGTGACTACATAAAAAAACCAATGAAGGACTGTACTGGAGAAGAAATCTTTGATGAACTATTGTATCATCTGCATTTAATCGATCGCAAAAAAGAAATTAAAAAAGACATTATTAATGTTATCCCTTGTATGATGCCATATGTAGATGCACAATTCCAACCACGCAAAATGAGCGATCGCCCTTATGTAGTACCAAGAGGTTCTACTAATTTTGCAATGATATCCCAATTTGTAGAAATCCCAGAAGATATGGTCTTTACAGAAGAGTATTCAGTTAGAGCAGCAAGAATTGCAATATATACGTTACTCAATATTAATAAACCAATTTGTAAAGTCACTCCTTATAACAAAAATCCAAAAGTTTTAAAAAAAGCATTAGAAACCGCTTATCGCTAGCGGTTTTTATTTTTATCGTGAAACAAAAAAGATTTCATCATTTTAACGAAACCTCTTTAAATTACTATTTATTTTTATTTTTCATTTTATAAACAATAAATCCAATTACTACTATTATTGCTACTACCATCAATATAATATATGGCGTAACATTAGTACTATCTCCTGTAAGTACTGCATTCATTTCTATCACCTCTTGATATTATTCTACCTCTAAATCAATTTATGTGCAAATATTTTATCCAGTTCTAAAAAATGTTTAATTATTTCAATCAATTTTAATCCACTCTTCTTGTTTTTTATATATAACCCTAAATACTTTCTATTGATATCTTATATCTATATTTTACATATTTATAATTATTTTTTGGTAGTTTTAGACTTAATGATCTATTTATAGAATTCAATGGTAAAAATATATATAAAATTTTATCTTTACTTTTTACTTAAACTAATTTCTCTGAATCTTTATTATTTCATACCCTTTCATAAATTTCTATTAAACACAGGATCAAATCATTAATGAAATCTCTTTTCAATGTTTACCCTAAAATAAGAAAGAACCTTTTTTATTTAGGTTCTCTTTTTAATTATATACGATTTATTGCTTGGATCATTGATTCAAATATTTCTTTTCTTTTTCTTCTACTAACCTCTATTATTACATTACTATATCTTAGTTTTATATTCATACCATGCATAGATGATATTTTATCGATATTTATAATTTGATTTTTATTTACCAATACAAATTGTATAGGTAAAACCTTAATAATATCTTTGACTGATATATATCCTAAATCATCTACTCCACTTTTTTTATGGACATATAAATGTTTGTCTATGTACTCAAAAAATAATACTTCAACGGGATCATAACAGTAAATATCATTTTTTCTAATTATTATAACTTTTTGACCATTATTTATATATTCAATAACTTCTTTTAAAATATTTTTAAATTCTATTTCTAATTTATCTTTTGTTATATAGCCCGCGACATTTACCCCAATTGCCTTTGTAATTCTATCGTATGTTTCAGTAACAAAAACGATTATCACTTGACTATTTTTTAGTTTTCTAGCAACATCAATTCCATCTATCTCTGGTAAATCCATTTCTAAAAACAATAAATCATAATTATTTTTCTTTTCTAAAAAAATATGTGGATTTTCATATATATCAATATCAAACCCACTAACATGACTATTTTCTATAATCAATTTTTTTATCTTATCACAAAAATCCTTATCATTATCTAATATAGCAATTTTCATCCTTATCCCTCCCCATAAATATAATACTATTTTATCAGTATATTATAAACATTTCAACTAACTTAAAATTAAATAGGGCAATCGGATAAAAACCAATAAAAATAAGAATACTATTAATAAATAGTACTGCTCCATTATAATACATAATGTTTTCTTTATGGTCTAATTAGTTTTTTGATTATTATCAATCTTAAACTAAAAAAAGCGCATAATTATCCTATTACTATTTCTTTATTTTTTTTGACATGTTATGATTGTC